>JAYVKA010000227.1:0-4485 GCA_043768885.1 Planctomycetota bacterium | reverse complement strand
GGGAAAACATCAACTAACGGACAAAGCTCGCCATATTCAGGCGGGCTTTTTTCGTAAACCGCCCCAATCAACAAGGCCGAATTCACTACAATCACGTTGGGAAGCGTGAGGCAAAGCAACGGAGCAATGGAAGATGAGCCCAAAATCAGCAGCTACAACAGGCACAATTCGAAATGCAGTCGATGTTCAGGGAGTCCGACTACACCTCGGCCAACCGCATGAGATCGAAGCGACATGGATTGGCCAGCAGGAAGTCCTGCACCAGCTCCTGGCCTGCTGGCTGGTCGTGAACGATCGCGATTTGCCGCTGACTCCCCGCCTGATCGGACCGCCAGGAATCGGGAAAACGGCTCTCGCAACCGCGGCCGCCCAGACCCGAAAACAGGAACTCTACATCTACCAGTGTACGGCCGACACTCGCCCGGAAGACCTGTTGGTAACTCCAGTCCTGGCCGAGAACGGAAAGATTGCCTATCACGCCAGCCCGCTCGTGACCGCAATGCTGCGTGGCGGCGTTTGCATTCTGGACGAAGGGAACCGGATGAACGAAAAGTCGTGGGCGTCGCTGGCTCCGCTGCTCGACCATCGCCGCTACGTCGAATCGATCGTTGCCGGAATTTCAATTTCCGCTCATCCCGATTTTCGCTGTGCCGTGACAATGAACCAGGACGAATCGACCTTTGAAATTCCCGACTACATATTGAGCCGTCTTCAGCCGACCCTGGCCCTGGAGTTTCCCAATCGCGAAGACGAAATGGCGATCCTCAAGTATCACTTGCCGTTCTGCGCGTCGGACATGTTGGCGATGACAGTCGAGTTTTTGCAGAAGGCCCACGAGTTGAAACTCGATTTCTCGACGCGCGACGGCATCAACTTGCTTCGATACGCGTTGAAACGGATGAGCCAGAACCCCGACCATCCGGCGTCGAAGGATTCTTTCTGGCACGAGGCCCTCGAGCGCTGTCTGGGCCGGGAGGCTTTGGACCTGGACGAGTTGGCCAAAAACCGGACCCAGTCGCTGGGCGGGCAATCGCTGCCGATGGGTTTTGGTGATTTCTTTTTCGGTGCAGGAGACGACCTCAATCCGGACTTGAATCTTTATGGCGAAGACGAAAATGACGACGATGAAGATGACGATATCCCGTTCGAAGACGGGCCGGGATTCGGCGACGATGACGATTCGGAGAGCCCGTTTTGAGTGACCCCATTCTTCAAATCGGGCCCCGCGTCACTGCACTTCCGGTCGTACATGGCAGCGGCGATTTTGCCTGGGAAGTCCGCAGGTGGATGCTCGCGCAGCAATACGACTGTGTGGTCGCGCCACTTCCACGATCCTTTCAGTCAGTGGTTTGCGAACGGGTAGCCCAATTGCCTTCCCCTTCGATCGTCATCCAGCGTGACGAAGGCGAGTTTGGATCGCTGAACTGGACGCCTGACCAGGACCGCGACGAGGAAATGGGTATCGATCCGGCTCAATCGGCCAGCTATGTTCCGATCGATCCTTGCCAACCCGTGATCTCTGCCATTCGGACGGCTCTCGGCGAGCACATTCCCATTCGTTTCATCGATTTGGAGACGCCGTACTACGAGCCCTATTCGGTTTCACTCCCAGACGCCTGGGCACTCAAACGGGTTTCGATTCAGCAATACGCCGCCGCGGTTTTGCCATTCCTCAAGGCACCTGACCACCCGCAATGGCGGGACCGAATCAAGCACATGGCCCGGCAGTTACGCGAACTGTCGATCGATTTTGAAAATATCCTTTTCGTTTGCAGCATTCTCGACTGGCCCTGGATCCGCCAGGAGTTTCACAACCCCGAGTTGCAACATGTGCCACAACCAGCAGCACCCGAAGTAACGGCCTACCGCGTTCCGGAACAGTCACTTTATTTTCTGCTCGGCGAGATGCCGTTTATCACTTCGATCTACGAACGGGCCCGGGCCGAACTGGAAGACGATCGAACGATTGGCATCGATGGCATCAAGGAACTGTTGATCGCAGCCCGTCATGAATACAAAACCGAGTACAAGGGCCGGGCCCGCCGCATCACTCCAAAACTTCTGGACCAAATGCTGCGTTACGCGCGCAACTTGACCCTGATGGACCGCTGCTTCACTCCCCAGTTGCCGACAATCGTGACGGCGGCAAAACAGGTTGCCGGTGACGGCTATGCGATTTCCGTTTTGGAAAAAGCCAAAACGTGGAATCATGGGCTGGCCGATGACCTTGATCCAATGCGTTTGGGAATTGGCCGCGGACAATTGCCGGACGGAACCTCACTAAAGATGGCCAACCGTTTGCCCGGCCCGCCAGTGACCTGGACGAAACTGAAACTGGTCCCGCGTCCCGACGACAAACAAAAGAAGGACTGGCAACAGCGCTGGAACCCGTACTCGCAATGCAGTTGGCCGCCGGAAGACGAAGTGATCGAGAATTTTCGCCAGGCCGTGTTCGACCGGGCAAAGGAAATCATGGGTGCCGACCTGGTTCGCACCGAAAAGTTCACGACCAGCATCCGCGACGGGATCGACATCCGCGACACGCTTCGCAACTGGTACAAGGGGGAGATTCACGTCAAAGTCCTCCCGCCGGCGCGAGGCAAAATGGACGCGGCCGTGATGTTGTTCGATTCACCGGCCGATCCGCGACAGTATCCCTGGCGGACAACCTGGTTCGCCGAGCACAAAAACGAATCGACGCTCGCTTTCTACGCAACCAATTTTGAGGACGAACCGGTCGGCCCTGGCATTTGCATGGCGACCTACGGCGGTGCGATGTTTATTTATCCGCCCGTTGCGATTCCTGACATCTGGCAAGACTCGCGTCTGGATTTTGCGGAGACTTTGGAAGAACGATTGTTGGGTGCCGCCTGTCTTCACAGCACCTGTCCCCACATCGCCCTGGTTAGCAGCGGCCCACCAGGCATTGCCTGGCGCAAACTGGCCAAGCATTTCAAAAAGACCTGGGTCTGGCTTCCGCTGGCCCGCTTCAGCGATTCAACCGTCCAGCAACTCCGCATGGTCCACGTCCTGAACGGCAAACACATCCGCAGCTTCGCCGCGCAGTTCATTCGCAAAGTGTGAGTGCGGGCGCTCGCTCTTTTCAGCCGAAACGAGTCAGTTTATCGGCCGTGTTTACGCGAGAACCTGATTGAATTCGCAAGATTGTCAACTTGATTCACGGCCTTTCGGGTAGGATAATGGTGCCATGGAAATTCAGGGAAAAATTGAAAACGGTCGTGTTGTAATTGACGGTGACGTTATGTTGCCGGAAGGTGCCATTGTCTGGATCGTATGCGCTGATACCAACGCAACGAGAGCCCCCGGAAAAACGAAACGGGTCGAAGTTCCTTTGGTGCGGTGCCAAAAACCTGGAAGTGTGCATCTGACCAACCTTCAAATCGCGGAAGTTCTGGATGCCGAAGACATTTCTACCTGACGTAAATGTCTGGCTGGCCCTTACGTTTGACTCACATCTCAATCATCCAATCGCCAGGAAATGGTTCGATGGTCTGACGGATAAGATGTGTTTGTTTTGTCGAATGACGCAACAGGGCTTTTTGCGACTCGTAACGAATTCCAAAGTGTTCGGCACCGAAGCGGTCACACTTCCCGATGCGTGGAAGCTTTACGATGCCTATATGGGCGACCCGAGAGTTGGGTTTGCTCCAGAACCGATGGGTATCGAAACTTTTTGGCGCGGGTTCACCCGGCTGAAATCATTTTCGCCACACGTTTGGAATGACGCCTGGCTGGCCGCATTTGCAAAGACTGTCAGTATGGACGTCGTCACTTTCGATAACGGGTTTACCCAGTATGCAGATGTTCCGACGGTCATACTGGCCTGACGCGACTTGCAGAAATGTTCAGAGAATCAGCGAAGTCGTTCAGCGATCCATCGGGATGTTTTCACTTGGGAGGAATCAAAATGAACCTGGTTGTTGCGACGATTCTTGCAATTGGCCTTTCGATGAGTTGCTGTTTCAGCTGCGATGCGCAGACTTCGCAGACCACTTTGCATCGTGCAAAACTTGAATCGCCGGGTGGGGATTTGGTGTTTGGGTTGCGGCTGGATACGAGCGGGGGTTTGTTGACGGCGTCGATTGTGAACGGTAGCGAAGAGATTGGGGTTCCGGAAACGGCGTACGATACGGACAAACGGGAATTGACGCTCGGGTTTTCGCATTACGATTCGTCGATCATTGCCATTTGGGACGGAAGGTCGGGCTCATCGCTCGAAGGTGTTTGGAAGAAGCGAACGGCGGGGGGGAACCGCTGGATCGAAATGAAGTTTTCGGCGGAGCCGACCGCGTCAACGTCCAGTGTTCATCCTCAAACGGACCCGAAGAGTTCCTCAGATGTCAGCGGTCGTTGGGCTGTCGATTTTGACGGAGACGACGATCCGTCGGTCGGAGTTTTTGAAACGGCAGGCGGTGTCGCTGCCGGCACGTTTCTTACGACAACGGGCGACTACCGATACTTGGC
>JAYVKA010000226.1:0-20613 GCA_043768885.1 Planctomycetota bacterium | reverse complement strand
ATGCGATGTCTTGTTGATTTCTTTTCAATCGCACTGATCCGACCATTCATCAACTCGCCAATCGAGGCCCGGATTTCCCAGTTGACCTGGACGTTTGCAAGTTGCTTGAAATTCAACCTGGATTGGTTGTTTGCCCGTCAAACGTTGTCAAGATTTTCTGCTTCAGTCCGACACGCCGTGCGCAGACAGTAACAGCGGAGTTCGCTTAAATCTTGTGTAGCGGCGGGGATTGGCCCAACTATCCTCGACTGGTATCGCTACGCATTGTGCGTCTCGGATTCCTTCAGTCGTCGCCCAATGGACGTATGGCGAAAACCAGCAAGACGCGTCGTGCGCTAACGGGCGGGAGGATCGGGCAATGAAGCGAGCACCGCCGGCGCTGGAGCCCGCCGATGTCAACGACTTTCAGAACCGCCGTGAAAAACTACCTTCGTTCCGGGAACGCAGCACGCGGTACGCAGGCCGAATACCTGACCACGGTTAGAAAATGGGAGAAATGGGGCGGAGGAGTGCCCATCGAGAAGCTTGGGCGCACGGAAATCCGAGAGTTCCTCGACTGGGTCTATGAGGGTGCCGTGAAAGGACAAGGCACAAACCCCGGTCGAACCGCGAACAAGGCGCGCGAACATTTGCGAGCCATTGTCTCGTGGGCATGGGACCAGGAAATCATCGAATCGCCACCAAGATTCCCGAAGCCCAGGCAGCAGCGCGACATTGCAGGTCGGCACTACCTGACGAAGACGGAAATGAATGCCCTTTATTTTGCCACCCACAGAATGAAACGTCCACGAGACTGGGCCAATGCTTTTCCGATTGGACGGTATTGGCGAACGGCACTTGTCTTATTCTACAACTACGGTCTTGATGCTGGGACGATTTGGGAGTCCAAGCCCGAACACGAACCGATTCTGTGGAGGCATGTTTTCTGGGATCGGCAATCACCCGGCGGACAATCGAAGGAACAATCGCCTTGGGGCTGGCTATTCTATCGGAGAGTGAAAACGGGCAAAGCGTTCTATCGGCCGATGAATCGCGTCGTCCACGCGCACCTGAAAAGCATACTGCCAGAGAATCTGCAGCCAGACGAACCGATCGTGTTGGGCGGAGGGTCGCGGCCAAACGTTCGCTTCCAGGAACTATGCAACCTGGCAGGCATAAAGCCCAAGAAGAACGCTGAATCTGGACAGAACGACGTCTGGCTTCTTAAGGATCTTCGGAAAACATGCGCGACCTATTACGACGAGCACATGCCCGAGTCGTCAATTGAAATACTCGGTCATTCGGTCGGCGGAATTACGTATCGTCACTACGCCCACCGCGATCCCCTGGCATTCAAGGCCATCATGACCTTGCCGCAACCGCAGGCATTCAAGGCTTTGGTCAATGGATTCGACGGAGAGTGTCCGTGTTGTCGACGGTTATTCGCCGACGCATCGTAGGCGGGCCCTGTTGGGGGTGCGTGTTGGCGACTGAATCGACCAGTCCAGCGGGAAGTCGCCTGGCCGATAATGGGATTGATCAGATCGTGGATGAACCAAAACCGAAGAGAGAACGAGAGATTGGCGGGAGCAAGAAGAAAGACTAATCCAGCCGAATCCAACGGGGATTTCGGTTTCGTAATCCAGTCCGAAGTGAACGCCGTCGTTTCGCGCGTCCCGGTCAGATTCTATCTCCGCAACGGTCGCCAAATCGTGTTGACTCATGACGACGCTTCCGGCACGACTCAACCGGCAGCTCTTGCACCGAACAACGCTCTGGCGGCGATTGTGACCAACGTGTGCCTGTTCGTGCCACAAATGCATCGTCCGTTGAAATTGTTTCACGAATTCGGCCAGAACCACTTAAGCTCGACTTGATTTTTAGGATTCATGGCACCTATTGCTACTGTTCAGACGTTGCCAACGGCAAACTTTTTCGGGCATGCCGCCTGATGGTTTGCCTTGCTTGCTGATAAAATTTGCCGCAAATTGCTCTTGTTGCGATGGCTCCTGAACCAGACCAAATGCCTACCCTTACCGGAAAACTGAAGAAATATCCTGCCAGGACTTCTTTCTATTGGTATCTCGGCATCGTAATCGCTGGAGCAATTTGTCTTCGGCTTCCATGGTGTTCCGCCAATCAGCGAAATCCGATTGGGTGGATGGATGCTTTGTTTACCGCCACCAGTGCGGTTTGCGTGACAGGCCTGTCAGTTCGCAGCACGCCCGGTGATTTTTCTTTGATTGGTCAACTTGTCATTCTGACGCTAATCCAGATTGGTGGTGTTGGGATCATGACGATCACATCATTTATTCTCAGTCAATTTTCGAACGGTGATGCCGGATTGCGGCAGCGTTTGATCATTGCCGAGACGCTGGGCGAAAAAAATGTCAACCTGCGAGTACTCGTCACCCGTGTCTTGATCTTGACAGTAACCATCGAGTTGTTGGGGGCACTGCTGTTGTTACCCAGCTTTCTGCAGCGATATGCCTGGCCCAAAGCGGCGTACTACGCTGTATTCCATTCGATCTCTGCGTTTTGCAATGCAGGATTCGCACTTTACGACGATTCATTGACGCCGTTCCAAACCGATTGGCTGGTTAATCTAACCATTGTCGGATTGATCATTGCCGGCGGAATTGGCTATCCCGTTCTGACCAATGTCATTCATTGTATAGGGCGTTATCGCCTGAGGGCTTGGGATGAATTCTCCATGCACACAAAAATCATGTTGATCGGAACTGCGTTTCTGGTGATTGGTGGTTGGGCAGTGTTTTTCTTGCTGGAGCGTGAAAACCTGCTACGTCAAGCGACTCCGGTTGAATGCGTGCTGGTTCCCCTGTTTCATAGCGTCTCCTGCCGGACAGCCGGATTCAACACGATTCCGATTGACCAATTGACCGAAGAATCATTGCTTGTGTCTGTGTTGTTGATGTTCGTGGGAGCCGGCGCCTGTTCGACTGGTGGTGGCGTCAAGGTAACAACCATTTCACTACTCTGCCTGCACGCCTGGTCACGATTTCAGAATCGGACACAGGTACGGATTTTTCACCGCACGATTCCAGGTCGGTCGGTGGACCGAGCAATGGCAAGCACAATGCTTTTCCTGTTTGTCGGATCAGCTGCATTGACGACATTGTTGGTCGTTGAACGTCAAACTGATTATTCGTTTGTGGGCTCACACGTTTTCCTGGATTTTCTTTTTGAAGTCTCAAGCGCTTTGGGAACAGTTGGGTTGTCTGCCGGACTGACAACCCACCTCAGTACGGCAGGACGTCTGGTGCTGGTGGTCCTCATGTTTATTGGGCGTTTGGGACCGATCAGCGTGTTTACAGCGCTCAGTCGGGAGCGGCGCGAACCTGCCACCCAGTACGCTGACGAAGAACCGCTTGTCGGTTAGATTCTGATCAAGAACCAGAATTCGCATCTGGACATACAATGCCTCCAAATCGTCTTTTTGAACGAAGCAACGCCATGACTGAACAAAAACATTTTGTGCTTATTGGGCTCGGTTCGTTTGGCCGGGCTCTGGCGATCAAATTGAAAGCCAACGGCTGTCGCGTTTCGGGCATCGATTCCAGCAGCGAACATGTGGACGGTCTGAAAGACATTCTCTACGAAGCCGTGATCGGTGACGCAACCCTCCGCGAGTCGCTTGAACCACTGCTTCTAAACCGGGCCACCGGCGTTTTCGTAAGCATGGGAGAAGATATCGCGCGCAGCATTCTCGCGACATTGCACGCCAAGGAGCTTGGAGCCAAACACATTATGGCCAAGGGTGTTACGAAAGAGCACGGCAAGATCCTCAAAGCCCTCGGTGTTGAACGGGTGATTTTTCCGGAAACTGAAATCGCCAACCAGATTGCTGACCGTTTGACCTGGCCCAACATCATTGATTATTTACCGATTGATTCGGAGTATAGTTTTGTTGAAATTGCGGTTCCCACTGTATTGGCTGGCAAGACTTTGGCGCAGGCTGACTTGCGAAAACGATTTGGCGTTTGGGTCGTTGGTGCAAAGGACGCACTCAACGGAAAACTGACCATGTTTCCCGAAGCGAACTTCAAGTTCAATGATGATCAATTTTTGCTGGTTGTGGGAAAAGAAAAAGAGATTGCGAAACTGCGAAAAGCGATTTAGGGCATTCGCCAGTATCATTCGGAATTGCCAAAACGGTTTAAGTGAATCAATTCCATTGAAACCCACTGTCGCGATTCATGATTCAGTGCACTCCATAAACCTTGTTTTTTCGGTTTAAGCGACGATAAGTTGGGAAGCGTGGTTGAGGACTGTCGTGGTACTGGCCATGTTCGTTGCGCTGGCACGAAGCAAAACGCCATCGGATTTTGTCTTGTGGGCCAGTCTGGGTGCATTGATTCTGGTCGGGATGATCACCGGCAGCAAAAGCCTTCTAATTGCCCGTTGGGAAGCGATCGTTTTTCTGGGTTATTACGCGGCATACGTGACGTTTCTGGTTTTGAATTCGAGCGGTCATCCGGCTACTGGCTGGTACTCAAACATCATTCTTTGGTTAGTTGTTCCGTTAACGGTTCTGACGCCGGCAATCGGTGTCTGGCGGTCAATGCTGGAACGAAAGTCGCCAACATCCGTCTAGTTCAGGAAGTGTGCGCATGATTCGGGTTGCTGTTTTTGTCAATTCACTTTACGGCAAATTAGTGCCATGAACCAACCGGATCGCCAGCTTCCACTATACCTGCGCAGCCGCACTTTTTTTGATCGTTACGCGCTGTTGGTGTTGATGATCTTTGGATTTGCGCTGCCAACGGTATTCCTGATGGCGCGAACAGCTGTGCAGAGTCACCAGAACAAGATTCAGGACTGGCTCCCAAAAAACTATTCCGAGGCCCGCGACCTGGTGGAGTTTCGCAAGAACTTTGCCGGCGACCAGTTTGTTGTAGTCAGCTGGGACGGGTGTCGCATCGGCGACGACCCGCACATTCCCGGTGCTGAACCGGATGACCCGCGAATTCGGCGATTGGCAAATTTGCTGACCGGCCAGTCGATCACTGACCCGGACAATTCGCTGGCGGGCGACAACGAATCTCCGATGGACGAAGTCGAGCGGCTACGGTTGGAGTCAGACCTGCCTGAATACTTCAGCAGCGTGACCACCGCACGGGACACACTGACCCGGATGGCGGTGACACGCGGCTCGGAATGCTGGCGGCTCAAACGACTTGATAAACCATGGAGTTCCCTAAATTGACTGACTACAATCGCGCGAACTGGGCCATCGGCAAAGGAGGCAAGGTAGTTACCGATGCAGGGACAACGCATGTATCTCGTCTGCGTTGCAGGGCCGCATGCGCACGGTCAAACTCAGTAACCCACTTCGGTCCGACACGCCGACGCACAGACTTACTCTTTCACCCGATGCAGGTCGAGTTCGTAGAACCAGAAGTCGTTGTTGGGTTGGTCGATGATTAGCTGGTCGGGTTTGCCGGTGGCATCGATTGTGAAATTGACGAAGCCGCGGGGGAAGTTGTACTTGACCGTGTCCCGCCACTTGATTTGGAAAGTGTTGTAGTGCCAAGGCTCGAGGTCGGCGACGAAGTTGGGGGCGGGGCCCAGTCGCAGCACAAGGTGGTCCCCTTCCAGCGTGATGTTGACGTCGCCGTAGAGGTCGCCTGTGTACCGGCCGGCATAGCCGTCGAGTGCCAGCGTTGGTTTTGCGTCGGGGACTCGCGCGGCGTTTTGCTTCTCGCGGGCTTCGGCGTCGGACTGATCGCTTTTGGCTTGGGCCGCAATCCCTTCGGCACTGCGGTCAGGTCGATTGGTTACACCCAGAAAACATTCGAGGACCCGGTCGCGGACGTAACGGCTGGCTGAGGATTCGCTGTTGGTGAGAACGATGACGCCCAGGTTTTCACCGGGCACAATCGCGAGTTGCGAGATCATTCCATCCAGTCCGCCTCCGTGGCTGACGATCTTCCGGCCGTGCCAGTCGTAGAGTGCAAAGCCCAAACCGTAAGCCTGAAAGTTTCGGGCAGGGTTGGCTTGGAAAGCTCCTTCGGAAATCGGCATGACTGTGTAAGGCTGCCACATGTCCCAGATTTGTTCGCGGCTGACGATTTGTTTTCCATCGAACGAGCCGTGACCCAGCTGCATTCGCATCCAGCGGGCGATGTCGTTGACCGAAGAATTCAACCCGCAGGCTCCCCAGCTGTTATCGACGTTGCCCGGCGGAAGGACCCGCAATCCGTTGCCCAATGATTCGTTGTGCGGCAACGCAAAGTTGTCTTTCATTTCGATAACGCTGGTCGTCGTGCGCTTCATGCCGAGCGGGTCGAGAACTCGGGTTCGAACAAACGCCCCCCAAGTCTTGCCAGAGACCTTTTCGAGAATCTTTCCGGCGCTGATGAACATCAGGTTCTGATAGCCGTAACGGCTGCGAAAACTGCTGACCGGTTTCAGATGGCGAATTCGACTGATCACATCGTCGGCTGAATACGTCGTGTCGTACCAAAGCAAATCGCCGCTGAACGTGTCCATGCCACTGCGGTGGCAAACCAAATCGCGGACCGTCATCTCGCGAGTCACCCAGGCGTCGGGCATCTGGAAATCCGGCAGGTATTTGGTGACCGGATCGTCCCATTTCAATTTGCCTTCATCGACCAGAATCGCCAGCGATGCGGCGGTGAAAGCCTTGGAGTTCGAGGCTATGGCGAACAGCGTATCGCCATCG
The DNA here is from genome assembly GCA_043768885.1 of Planctomycetota bacterium. Lineage (GTDB taxonomy): Bacteria > Planctomycetota > Planctomycetia > Pirellulales > Pirellulaceae > BJ22. Next base: position 13,928 of record JAYVKA010000226.1, on the reverse strand, counting down.
ACATTCCGCTCGGTGTTGATCTCGCAGACACCATATCCTTTTGAAAATATGACCTTGTCGTCTTTCACAATCGCGACCGCCATTCCGGGGACATTCCAGTCGGATTTCACTTTGGCCGCGTACGTATCGATCTCGTCGAGCATCGACTTCAATGCGGCTGGATCGATCGACGCCTGCTCCTGTTTCACAGGTTCGGTTTTTGGGTCCTGCACAGGACCGGCAAGGACTGCACTGCCGAATGCAGTTACGGCTAAACATACGAACAGGCGATGCGGGGAAAATTTCATGGTCGAAACCCTGTGGATGTTGAATTTTCAGGGCTTCAGTCTATCAGCCAGCCGGCGAACCCGGAACGGTTTGCTCGCGGAATCAGCCCGTCAATTGCCCGACAGTGTTCGCTGCTTTGGATTTGATCTAAAATCGGAACACAATCAAACTGCGAGAGACGAACCGGGGCCTGGTCTGGAAATTATGGAACGCAAACTTCGCATCAACGCCCATTCGCATCTGCTCCCCTATCCGGAAGAGATTCCGCAGTTCATGAAAGAACGGGAGATTTTCTGGGTCGATGAAGATCGCAAGTTCATGTTGCAAAAAGGCTGGAAGCGGCCGGTGACCCATTCCAGCTTTTTTCTCAACGAAAAGCTGGACTGGATGGACCGCTTCAAGATCGATCACGCGGTGATTCTGAATCTGTCGCAGTTGTATGGGAATGGATTGCGGTTGAACGAGATGAAACAGGCTTTGCGGTTTCAAAATGATTTCAACGCCCGGATCCAGGCCGAAAATCCCAAGCGTTTTACCTGCGGGTTTGTCGTGCATCCAGGATTCATGCAGGGTGCATTATGGGAGGTGCGACGATGTGTGGAAGAGCTGAATTTGCGGCTGTTGTGCCTGCCGACGCACTACATGGATACAATCGGCCAATGGAACTGCATTTTTGATTCGGAGAACGATCCGCTGTTTGAAATGGCCAGTGAACTGAATCTGGCCATTGAGGTTCATCCGTACGATGGCGAGCGGTTTGTGCTGCTGAACAACAAATCCTGGCGGTTTCACCTGATCTGGATGCTGGCCCAGTGTGCTGACGCGTATCATTTTATGACACTCGACGGATACTATCAGCGATACCCGAACATGCGGGTTTGTTTTGCACACGGTGCCCAGTTGGCACAGATCAATTTGGGCCGGCGGATTCAGGGGTTCGACGGCCGGCCGGATCTGTTCGAAGGCCAGTTGCATCCGCGGAAGGCAGTGGGTCACAAGAACATTTTCTTCGACACTCTTGTTCATGACACGGGATCATTGAAATTGCTTGTCGAAAACCAGACTGCTAAACAGGTGCTGTTGGGACTGGACGATCCGTATCCGCTGGGCGAGATGGAGAGCCAGCCGCAATCGTCTTATCCGGGCAAGATTTTGGATCTGGCACTCGACCGGAAAATTATCAGCCAGGATGATTACGAGGCGATTTGGGGTGAGAATACGCTGCGCTGGTTGTGCGGTGATGATGCAACCGAGCGGGAAACGTTGCTGAACCGGATCGCAGGGAAATAGTCAAAAGGCGAACTTCGATGTGGACTGGAATTATGAAGCTGTTGGCGTTGGTTGTTTTAGTTGGGTTGGTGTTGGTCGCTGACCGTTGCATAGGCTTCCAGTCTGTCATTCCGCGCACCCACAGGCTGGAAGCCTATGCCACGTTGGTGCAGGACGAAGTTCGGTCGTTGCGAACGCTAGATTCGCATTTTCCGTTTTTGGTGCCGAAAGATGTTGAGGCCTGGAAGGAACGGGCTGATGCGTTGCGATTGCATGTGCAGATGAGCCTGGGGCTTTGGCCGTTGCCGGAACGGTCGCCATTGAACGCTGTGATCCATGGTCGCATCGAGATGGGGGACTATTCGGTCGACAAAGTGTACTTCGAAAGTTTCCCCGGCTTTTTCGTGACGGGAAATCTGTACCGCTCAACGAAAGTTTCCGATTCAAAGTGCCCGGCGATCCTTTGCCCGCACGGCCATTACTCCAACGGCCGGTTCTATGAAGCTGGGGCGGATGAAATCAAGCGGGCGATTGGGAATGGCGAAGAGGCTTTTGAATCGAATGCCCGTTGCCCGTTGCAGGCACGCTGTGCCCACCTGGCGAGGATGGGCTGTACGGTGTTTCATTACGACATGATTGGCTATGCCGACTCGCAACAGATTCCGGCCAGCGTCGCCCACGATTTCAGCAAGCAACGGCCCGATGAAAATGGTGCTGATGGCTGGGGATTTTTCAGCCCGCGGGCCGAGATGCATTTGCAATCGATCATGGGACTGCAAACCTGGAATTCGATGCGGGCGATTGACTTTGTCCAGTCGTTGCCGGAAGTCGATCCCTTTCGAATCGGTGTGACGGGTTCCAGTGGCGGGGGGACCCAGTCTTTTATTCTGGCCGCGCTCGACAACCGTGTGACTGCATCGTTTCCGGCGGTGATGGTTTCGACGGGAATGCAGGGGGGATGCACTTGTGAGAATTGTTGCAATCTGCGGGTCGGGACGGGCAACGTCGAAATCGCGGCCTTGTTTGCGCCCAAGCCGATGGGGCTTTCGGCCGCCAATGACTGGACGCGTTCCATGCCCGAAGAGGGTTTTCCGCAACTGAAACAGCTGTATCAGATGTTGGGAAAACCGGAAAACGTTTACCTGACCGCTTCGACAGATTTTCCACACGGGTTCAACCAGATTGCCCGTCGTGTGATGTACGCCTGGTTTGACAAACATTTGCACATTACCGGCAACGATCCGGATATCGCGGAAGTGGCAAAGGGGAATCTGGCCGAAGACAGCCCGTGGTGCGAGCGGGAAAACCGATTCCTTTCGAAGGCGGAACTGACGGTTTGGGACGAATCGCATCCGGCTCCGGCCAGCGGATCGTCGATTGAGCATTCGGTGAACAGTCACTGGTCGGCAAGTCAGCAGCAAATTCTCTCTCGCGATTTTGATGAAAATCAGGCTGCGAAACGAAAGTTTGTCCGCAGTTTGCTGTGTGAAAGTGATTTTGACAATCCGAAAAGGTTAAAGGCAACTTCCGCAGAGGCCGTCGAATTGGAAGGGATGCCTGAAGTTCGGGGCATGAAGGTTTTACTCGGGTTTGAAGTGATAAGCCCATTCCTGGCTATTTCCTGCCAACAGGTTGTGGAAAACGGTCCGGAAATCAATCAAGCCGGCCTGGTGGTAGTTACAAAAGCCAAAGCGAAAGAGATAGTTGATAACCCGCCGGCGATTCTGCGGCAGATTCTCAAATCCGGCCGACTCATAATTGTATTTACCGGTGATGGTTTGTTGGAACCGAATCAGTTGGCGGAAAATGGACGTGAAGCTGCATGTTACACGTTGGGCTACAATCGGGCACGACTTGCCGATGCGGCGCTGGCTTTGAACGGATTTCTGGATAACCTGCCTGATGGCATGCCGCATGTTGACATAATTTGTCTGGATTCAACCGCTCCAGTTGGAATATTGGCCGCTGCATCCTGCGTTGCAAAAATTGGAACGATTGTTCTGCGCGACGATTTTCGGTTTGAATCGGTCGACAAATTGACCGATCCAAATTTTCTACCGGGAGCTTTATCGGCAGGTGACGTCCCGGGGCTGCTTGAATTTGCGAATCCGGACAGAATCATTGTGGTCGGTAAAATTCGCGAAGATTTGGTTGCCGGATTTCCAGACGGAGACGGACGAATTGTGTCGTTCCAAACGGATGAAGAAGCGGTTTTGAAACTGCTGGAAAAGTGAAGCGACCACACGTTTCAAAACGAATGTTCGTCGTCGGGGAATGTTCCGGAGCGGACATCCGTGCACCAGCGGCTGACGGATTCGCGGATTGTGTCGCCGACTTGAGCGTATTGCTGGACGAAGCTGGGAACGTAGCCGCTGGTCATTCCGAGCAAATCGTTGACGACCAAGACCTGGCCGTCGCAACCATTGCCGGCTCCGATGCCAAAAGTTGGAATCTTCAGTTCACCGGATACTCTTTGCGCGACGTCTTTGGGGACACATTCGAGTACGACTGAAAAGGCACCGGCTTGTTGGGCTGCGGTGGCGTCACGAAGCACTTTATCCCCGTCCCTTTCAACTTTATAGCCACCCATCGCGTGAACACTTTGCGGTCTCAGGCCAACATGAGCCATCACGGGAATTCCGGCCGCGACGATTGCCGAGATGACTTCGGCTTGATCGGCGCCTCCTTCGAGTTTGACGGATTGAGCGCCCGATTCCTTGATCACACGGGCAGCGCTGGCAACAGCGTGCTGCGGGCCGAGGTGGTTTTCCGGAAAGGGGAGATCGACGACGACCATCGCGCGGCGAGCCGCACGGGCGACCAACCGGCCATGGTAAATCATTTCGTCCAGTGTGACTGGCAAAGTATTCTCGGCACCCTGAACAACCATCGCGAGGGAATCACCGACCAGCAACACATCAACGCCCGATTCATCCAGCAGCGTGGCCATGCCAAAATCGTAAGCCGTCAGCATCGTGATCCGAAGGCCGTCCTGTTTCATCTTGATCAGTCGCGGAGCGGTGACTCGCTGGATTTTTTTGTCAGACATGAAGAGAGAAGGGTGAACCGTATTGGTTTCGATTGTTAATAGCAGGCAATTCAAAACCAGGTGGCTTGGGCTTCCAGCCGAAGCATTTCCAGCCTCAGCTTCGGCTGGAAGCCAAAGCCACGATTCTGGAGCCGGTTTTGAGATACACTCTGATCACCATTCTAGCTGCTGGTCGATGGTTGGCGAGGTCATGCAAGAGGGGCTTCCGAATCGACTCCACTCAATTGGTCATGCAATTCAATGAGCTGTGCAAGTTCCGGAGCGATCGGCAGGTCGTGGCCTTCGAGTAGCCGGCAAGTTGCGTGCCCTTCGATGGCCTTCAAATAACTGTCAGACCATTTGGCCATCGACGCTTTTTCCGGAGCCGAATCGAACGGATATCGATAACGTGGTCTTTCCAATCCGACTCGCCACGATTTCGGCGTCAGCCGTGCCCGACAGGTCTTTTGTCGTTCGCAAAGTCTGAGGTACTGCTGGTCGACTGGAAACTGCCGCATGATTTCCAGCGATGCCTTGTCGACCGCACCAATCGCGGCATCACACATGATCAATCGCCATCCAGCTGCGGTTTGATAAACGCGAAACTGTCGGGTCGATTGATTTAGTGCTTCACGCAGGTTTTGAGGCAGGACGTTCTGCGGTATTTCGGCGGGCGGCGCAGCCCTTGAAAAAAACACTCCGATAGCTTTTTTGATCAGGCTTCCGACCGCATTCGGATTCTGCGGCTGGTCTACGTCGATTATCAGCATTCGGTCGGTATTCAGGACCAGAGATCCGTAGGCGTTGCGGGTCACGAGCGCTTGGGTGTTTCCCAACGAGTCAGCAACCTCGTCGATAATCTCTTCGCGGGGCGGCAAGTCTTCATAAAATCCGGGCTGGTACCAGTTGGTGGGTTGAAACCGTCCAGCAGTCCATTTCTGCTCGGTGTTGCGGGCCCTCGTCTCGGCCATCGTTTCGGCTTCAACGGCGCTGTTGGCTGACCATCCCCAACGCGGCAATTTCCAGGGCTTGCCATCGTGGCCGGTTACTTTTGCTGCTGCCCTTTTCCAGAACCTGGGTATCTGCATCGTTCACACTCCCGTTTGCGACGGCAATTTCGAGATCAACAAATCTGCGAAACAGCTTAACGCGCAAGAGTCGCGCCGCGAACCGGGAAACACCAGGCCTACTTGCCCGAAGAAACTTCCACGTCGGTGTTGACCGTTCGATGCACAAACTCCATCGCAACTCCGCCGCTTGCCGCTTCCATTGTCGGCTGAAGATATCGCAGTTCGTCGCGATTGCCGGGGACACGAAAGCGGTCCCCTTTTTGCAGAATGATTCTCGACTCCTGCATTTCACCGAATTGGCGAGTACCGGCAGCCTGGCAGGGGAACCAGTGCCCGTTGCCCTCGGCGTCCTCGAGATAAAATTCCGGGTAGGTGTGATCAGGAATCCAGACAGCCCTGGCCGGTATTCCACGTGCACGGCAAATCGCGATGAACAACCCGGTCATTTCGCCACAATCACCCATTCTGGATTCGAGGCATTCGAGACAGCTTCGGTTTTTTGCTTCGAACTTGTACTCGATATTGTCCCGGACCCAGTCGTAGACAGTCTCGACCTGGTTCCACGCGGGCAGTGTTTCATCGATCTCGAGTGAATCAGCCAGCTCGCGAATTTTTTTGTTGCGGCTTTCGATTTGCGGACTGGGGAGTAGCCATTTCTTTGCCTCTTTCGGCGGCTTCTTTGAGAACACAAGTGACGATGGATCGGTGGGAGCCGCGATGTTTGATTTTTGCAATTCCATACGAACGATCACGGAAGCAGTGTCGCCGGCGGCCAGCTGCGGGACTTCCATCGTCATCCACTGTACATTGTCTTCTTCCCTCCCCATTCGCGCTTTGGTCACGTTGGCCGACACGGCCTGGCCAAGGATAGAGATCTTTTGCTCAGTCCATTCAACGGGAACGGCGAAAAAACCGCGGATGCCGGTCGAGTTTGCCTGGGCAGTGATTTTGATTCCAACTTCCCAAATCTCTGTCGTTGCCTCGGACAACGAAGGCCGGGAAGATGCCAGAGTTTCGTCTTCAGAATTCCCGTCCTGGGCAATCGCGTTGGCAAAACTATCCCATGCCAATACCGCGCAAATTACGAACAAGACCAACCGCGTAGCCTGGAGAATTTCAAAAAGAGTTGGGCGGATTGAAATCATTCCTGGACCAGGCCTTCCGCGAAGCCGATGGCCGGACGCGATTTGCCTTTGGCAGATGCAAAACCGTTGACGAAATTCAGTTCTTCTTTCTTCTCAGGCACGCGGAAATGATCCCCTTTTTGCTGAACAACTCCCGGTTTTGGATCGGCACCCAATGCGATCCCGTTGGAGATGTGGCAGGGGAACCAGTAGCCAGTGCCAATGGCATCTTCCAGATAAAACTCGGCGTGGTCGTTCCCGTGGGCCCAAACCATGCGAGCCGGAATTTTTGCGGCTCGACACATGGCGACGAACAGGCGAAGCCGGTTTTCGACAGTGCCCGATTCAGTTTTCAGGGTGAGCGGTGCATCAGCGTTTTCCTGGTTGGAAATCGCGATGTTGTTGCTAATCCAGTCCTTGATTTTCCCGACCTTGTTCCAGTCCTTGTCGGTCTCCTCAAAAATGTCTTTGACCGCCGAGCGGAGACGGGAATCCTTGTGCGAAATTCCTGGGCTGTCGTCCAGCCAGGTTTTCATCGTTTTGTCAAGTTTGCCCGGGATCACGTACTGGTCGGTATCGTCGGGAGGCAGTGTCGGACGAACGGAGATATTGTACGTCAGGGAGAAAACCGCAGTGGAGCTCTTGGACAGCCTGGGCATCGCCGCGAGTAACTGCTGGGGAGCCGTCGGGAGTTTTCTGATTTCAACGCCGGTGACGTCGAAGGGTATTTCTTCTTCACCTTTGATCACGGTTTGTTCGGGCCAGTCTTCGGGAATCGGCAAGGTGATAAAAAGACCTTCGACATCGGAATCGACAGCGACCGCCTTGGCGATCGTTCGCCATTGAAACTCGACCGGCTCTCCGTAGACTGGACCCGGCCCGGCGTTCGAAACTGCCTTCGAGGCATTCTCGTCAGCTGATGACTTGCTGTTGGCTGCTTTGTCGTCAGTTGCCTGGTCGGCCGATTCCTTTTGGCCCAACGATGCAACGCGAGCCGAACCGTTTTGGGCAGATACCGAACCGGATGAAAAACAAAACAGAAAACCAATGACAACAATGACTGTTGCCTGGGTAACGGCTGAATGATGTTTGCGAATATGCATGTTCGCCCGATCCTCGCTGACGCTAACTCAATGGTGTGAACCAGATAACGGAGTGTGCCCGGCAAACGATGCCGCATCACCCGATTTCCGTTGGCCGATCCTTCATTATTGTAGTCGGGTGTTGGGGCGGGAGAGCTTTGTCCGGAATGCCGATTGAACCGATTCCGTGATTCTCCGCAGGCGAAATGCCGGAAAAACCGGTGTTGTCGCTGTCTGCCCAGGCAAAAAAAAGGGCGACCGAAATTCGGTCGCCCTCGCAGGAGAAAAGGCCGCCCCCCGAAGGAGACGCTTTCAGGATTTCAATTTGTCTTGGTTGTTACCGCCGTACCGGTTATTCCGCCCAGGCGAAACGAAGAGTTTATCTGTTGCCCGATGGTCCCGGCAGCGGCCCGATCGACGGCGGATTCACATATCCGTTCAACGTACCGGCTGCACCGGATCCAACTGGGGGTTGGCCGCTGAAAGTGTTGTTGTCCAACGGCGTCAGGCCTCGCAGATCGTCCGCAAACGAGCTGCCAGACGGTGTTTCAGGGTATGGATATTTTGCGGCCGAGTAGCTGTCGGCAGCATTGACGGGCGACTGGTTGTTGATAACAGCCTGGTCTGGATCGCTGCAAACTCCCGACTCGCAATTCTTGACTGCTCCGCCGCCCCAGCCCTGGCCAAACACTTTCCCCAACGGCGGGTTACAGGTGTTGCAGGGTGCGCCACGGAAAAAGTTTCTCAAAGGCCCATTGGCACAGCCATTTGAAGCAACCAGTACGGCCGCGAGAACCAGCATGAACGCTACATTTTTCATCTTCGCTAACTCCTTCGGCGAGAAAGACTCCTGTCATTTCGGATGGCTGGGTGAAGAGCCACGAAAACTTACACGACAATTCGCGTTTGGCAAACGATTCCCTGGAATTTTCCGCGAATCACCTTAACGGTTACGCAGGCAACGCACCCTGAAGTGGCAAAGGCACGGTCTTGATACCGATAAGTACATGAAAAGAAAAACGTGCCATCTCGATTTCCACCCGTGACCAGAAGTTTTCAGATTCCTGTCAGGCAGTTCGCAATCCCATGCCCAATCAGTTCGCCGAATGTCGAATGAATTGCTGCTGCCCGCGAATACTCGTGCGCTCAATCCTGGCTCTGCTAATCGGCGGAGCTTTTTTTGTTTCCGGCTTGCAAGCCCAGGGGCTGATTCGTTCGATTGCCCCGAAAGGCGAGTTCATTCAGCAGGCGCTTCCGTCCAGGCAAACTGTTTGCAACCTTGTGCCAGGTGATCAATTATGGGTAATCAGTTCGCGAGATGTCGTAACCGGGGAGAATTGCGGCCAGTTTCGGGTGGGTCAGTACGCAGATGGTGGCTATCAGGCATCGAACCTCGAAGCATTGTCCGCCGAGTTGGCACTTCGCCCTGACATACCCACGATGGTTTATGTCCACGGTAACTTCACGGATTTTGGATGGGCGTTGCAGCGGGGTTGCGAAGTCTACAACGAATTGTTTTCGGGTTGCGGTTGTCGCAAATCGGTCCGGTTCATTGTCTGGTCCTGGAAAACAGAACGCGAAGCTGGCCCCGTCGCAGACTTTGATGCAAAGGTTTGCCGTTCCGTCGAAGAAGGCTCGCGATTGTTGAGTGTGATGAACGACAGCGGAATTCAAAGTCCGCTGGTCGTCGGTTACAGCCTTGGATGCCAAGTCATACTGTCGGCCCTGACTCAGCCCGAGAACACAAATATTCAGCCTTGGCGGGTGGCGATGATGGCCCCCGCGCTGGATTGCGATTTCGCCCCAACGTTGTCGCAGTTTCCCTTGACTCTCGATCGCGTCCCTGCCATCTCCGTGTTTACCAACGGTCGTGACCGGGCACTCAAGTATTCGCGGCTCCGCTGTCAACTGAGAAACTGCCCGGATGAGCCGCTGGACCAGTATTCGGTCATTCCATGGTTGTCGCTCGGAGGCGTCGAGCCACAAGTCTGCGAGATCAGCCCCGAAGTTGGCCGAAGACATTCCATTTCCCGATACATCTCCAGTCCCACAGTCTTGACTGGACTTCGACGGCTCATCAACGACGACTCGATCATCTACGCCCAGCCCGTTTTCGAATCAGACGACACTGAACCGGATTGAGTGCCCGGCATCGATCCGCAGTGCCATTCGGGTTTGGCGGCATTCTTCAGCTCTTTCCAGCCAATCGCCCCGTCAATTGTCCGTCCTCGCTTAAAACGGGCCGGTTTGTGATAATGCCCGTCCAAAGTTGCCGGACCAGCTAACAAGTCTGGCTTTGAAGATTCTGCGGGGCGGTTGTTCGAGATGATTTTGCTGGCCATCTATTGTGCACTAATTGCCACCGCCTCGGCGGCGGGCGGCACGTTGCCGACGCTGATCAAGATGACTCATCATCGGATGCAGTTGATCGTCAGCCTGGTTTGCGGCGTCATGTTGGGCGTTGCGTTGCTGCACATGCTGCCACATTCGATTCAGATTCTGGGAAACGTCCACCTCGCCACGATTCTGGTTTTGTGTGGTTTGCTGGTCATGCTTTTTCTGATTCGCATTTTCAATTTCCATCATCATGATTTCGGAAGTGAACACATTCATTCCGAAGGTTGTGATCACGGGCCCCGAAACGGGCATGACATAGTTGTGATCGGATCGATCAAACCTGAAGCGCATGTTCCACGCGACTTAAGCTGGATTGGTCTGTGTTTCGGTCTGGCAATTCATACGATGCTGGACGGGATTGCCCTGGCGGCGGCTTTGCAGGCGGAACAGGGGGGGCATGTGCTGGCCGGGTTCGGAACTTTCCTTGCGATCGCGTTGCACAAACCGCTGGACGCGATTTCGATTACAGCCTTGATGGCCGCGAAAAAATTCCCCGTTTCGCGGCAGATGGTTGTCAATCTGATCTTTGCGTTGATGGCACCGCTGGGAGCGATCCTGTTTACTCTAACGGTTCAGGGCCTGGCATTTGAAATCCGGCAGATTGTACTTGGCACGGCGCTAGCCCTTTCAGCAGGATTCTTCCTGTGTATTTCGCTGGGAGACCTTTTGCCGGAGGTACATTTCCATTCGCACGACAGAATCTGGCTGAGCCTGATGTTGCTGGCCGGAGTTGCCGTCGCGTTCATTCTGGAATTCGCAATCGGCCACGGCTCGTTTGCGACACCGTAAGGGTTTGAGCCTGTCCCGGAACTATTTTGAATTGACAGAATTCGCCCAATCCGAGCCCGAAGCGCAAGCGAGTGAATCCCCTTGTTCGCGGAAATTCACTCGCTTGCGCTTCGGGCTTGTATTCCACAGTTTCACGTGCGTAATATTATTGAGACCGGTTCGAAGTCAATCTTTGGGTCTGAAACAGCGTCTTCAACATCGACGGGTTTTTCAGGAGTTGGCTCTTCTTTTTCGGCCAGCGTTTTCAAACGCTTAAGGCATGAGTCGTATTCGCGTCGAAGTCCTTCGCAAAAAAAACTGCGAAAGAATCCATAGAACGGACCTGAGGGCAACGTTCCAGTGCTGATCCAGATGACTTCAATTCCATCGTTAGACGGAAATATTTCGACGCGGTTTCTGCTGCGAGGAAAATTGCCGAATTCGTATTCGTAAAAAACCGTCTGGCCGTTCACCACTTCCCTGATCCACAATTTTCCGGTGCCGCGTGGGTCGCTCCAGGTTTGACTGGCTCCCTCACCCGCAGTAATTTTGCCAAGCTCGACTTTTAGGTGCGGATTCTGTTTCGGACTCCAGTTGGTCCACTCCGGCCAGCGGCTGAGATCGTTGATGTATGGAAAAACTTCGGAATTCTTCGCATCGATTACGCAACGGGCCTCGACCCGGTAATCGTGCGGCAGGAAGGAACCGATGACTGCCATGATTCCGACTATCACAGCAATGACCAGAAACAATCGGAACAATACTCGCAGCATCAATAACGCCTGCAAAAAACCTTGAAGTCAATTTGAAAACTCAATCAGGGGCAGGCCTGCCAAATCCGTGGCTATTTACCAGCACCCAGTGATTGAATTTGAACGTTGCGAAATTCCACCGGATCGCTGTGACCGGCGAATCCAAAGTGACCGCTCGTTCGGTCTTTGCCTGGATGCGGGTGACCAGCCATATACTCTTCTACGGTCGAAACGTCACAGTCCAGAATCACTGTGCCGTTCAGTTCCACACGAATGGTCGATCCGCGGACCGTCACTTCCTGATGATTCCATTGACCTGTAAGGCGAAGGTATCCGCGCGTGGCGGCGACCATTCCGTAGGCCGAGCCGTGATACTGGCGGGCGTCCAACTTTGCGTACATTTCGTGTTCACTGTCGAGAACCTGGAGTTCGCACATTCCTTCGTAGGCTGTATCTCCCTGGCCAGGATAACGAATCGCCAGTCCGTTGTTGCCTCCAGCGGGCAACCGAAAATCCATGCGTGCCCGGAAGTCGGAATATTTGGCCTCAGTATGAATCGTGCCACCCTTTTCGTCCTTGCAACGAATCGCACCTTCTACAACTTCGTAGTTTTCGATTGGTCCGGCCCAGCCTGTGAAATCTTTTCCGTTGAAAACTGTTTCCATTCCGTCGGAGTCGCCTTCGCGCAACCAGTCGTTGGCCTGTTCGTCTGACAATTCGCGAACTTCGATATTGCGCCAACGGATTTGTCCACCATGCGTTTGCAACTGGATCGGTCCGGTCGCGGTCAGGGGCAACGCGCGGTCCCAATAGTTTTCCATAATCGCGCGATCGACAACCATTTGATCGTTCAACCAAATGCTTGTGCGGGCTCCGACCTGGATGATGCGAACCGAGTTCCACTCGCCAAACGGTTTGTCGGCCAGGACCAACGGGTCTTTACCCGGAGCACCAGGGCTGTTGTTCCAAAGTCCGCCCGATCCCTTGTCAGCTCCGATGTTCCATTTTCCACCTGCTTCGGTTGTATCCCAGATTTGAACCTGGGGTGTGGCTTTGAGATAAATTCCACTATCGGCTCCGGCGACCGTGCGGTATTCCAGCCGCAACTCAAAGTCACGATAGCTCTTGAGCGTAGTCAGATAAGGGCCGTTGCCGTCGTTGATGATCTCGCCGTCTTCGAAACGCCAGAACTTTTTCATCTGAACCTTGCCGTCGTCGAGCAATTTTTGCTGCTCTTCGGCCGACAAAGCTTCGAATTTGCGTGGGTCGAGCGTATCGAGCGCGGTCCAGCCGGTGAGGTCCGCCCCGCCGTCGATTCGGACAAAACCATCTTGTATTGATTCTGCCGCAGCTGCGGCGTGGTCCTGGGCTGAAACGAATAATGTGGAAATCGTGGCAATAGCCAAGGCCAGAGAAAATCGTAGCAGTGCAATCGACGTTATTTTCATGGCGTGGAAACCTTCTGGATGTTGAGAGTCGTTTTTTTGCAAAGCGGCAAACCTGCTTGCATGGATGATGATATCAGGAATTTGACGGCCAGTCGGTATGAAGGCCCGACCTCGTGCTTTGGCAACGAATTCAGCCTGCAAAACCGGCAAACTGATCTAGGTAGGCTGGTTGGAATGCATTAGATTTTGCAAGCTGAGGGAACCCGGTAAAACGGGTTTATGAAAAAATGGCAGGCCAAGATGACTTGCCAAATGGATTTTCACAGAATGACCGTTCGTCATGGCCAGGCATTGGGCCTGGACCTTCCATGGCGTTAGCGGCCCGTGCTGTTTGCCGCCATGATGGAGCTGGACATGATGGAACATGCTTTAAGGTTGACCGACGTCTCGATCACCAATTGTATCGATGACCGTTCGGTGTCATTGAAGGAAATGCACCGCCGATTGAACCTGGTGGTGATTGAATCTGCGGAGCACCGCCGCGATGTCCGGCGATTTCTTTCGTCCGGACTAGGCCCGACAGGATCGACATCGTTTTCAGGAACGACCGAAAACGATCAGGGCTTCCTCCATTTCTCCAAGGGTCATCGCAACGCCCGACTGGGAATCGGTCCGGAAAAGTATTGGTCGGTGGATGGGCCTTCGTCACAAACATCCGGCGGAATGGACCATGATTTGCCCCTTTGGTTAAATGCTGGCCAGCGAAATTGTTTTGCAAACATG
>JAYVKA010000225.1:0-7992 GCA_043768885.1 Planctomycetota bacterium | reverse complement strand
GCCTTGCTCAGCCCCATGATGGCCGCCGCAGCCATGAGCTTCGGCTCAGTCTCTGTAATCGCCAACGCACTGCGACTTCGCGCATATTAGCTGAACAGCGCCATTGATTCGAAACTAACAGGGCGCGCATGAGACGCGGGCCGTGAGGCACGGGTTGGCGACGGAACCCGGCCGCTGATGCGTCACGGCTCACAAAAAATTGCGCCGTCCAGCGGTTGGGCCGTGAGGCAGCAGGTAGCGTCTCAAACCGGTCGCTCCAGTTATTTCTGGTTCAGCGGACAGCATTTTGGACAGGGCAAGACTTCGCCGGTGGTCGGGCACACGAAGCCAGTCTCCGCGGCTTCGGCCTTGTCTGCGACAGTTGTCGGCGATGACGCATACAATATGCCGACCAGCCCCAACGGCAGCGCGACCAGCAATCCCCATGTCAATTTCCGAATCATAACATTCTCCCTTTGATAAAACCCGCCCGACCCGAAACTCCGCACCGCGCGATGCTATTCGTCAAGCGTGCAAATTTACCCATCGCTTGATTGGCCCATCTCCAGAAACTCGACAAGGGAACAACCAATCAATGCCCCCTTGCCGGGACAACTTTCCGATATCTTCTGCAAGGCTCTCTTGATCCTGACAAGTGAGTCGATTTTCGACTGTACCTCTCGCATCTTTTTTTCTGCCCGCGACTTGACCAATAGACAACATCGCGCAATCCCCTTGCACAGCCTCAAGATACACTGCGTACCATACTACAGAGTCAAGGCCACGATCGGGTTTTCGACAATTTATTCCGCGCGATGGTCATGCTTGGGTTCACTATGACATTCGTCGACGGGAGCAGACTTGGGGCTCAGCCAAGACCGTAAGCAGGGGCCGTTTTAATCCTATACAGATCGATGACAAAATAAATCCGTTCGATCAAACTCTGCAAGTCGAACCTTATCTGCCATTTTCCCGCCGCTGTTTGGCAAAAAGATCCATCGCGGCAGATTTCCATTCCGAAAATTCAAACGTGAAACCGGAATCGACAAGGCGTTTCGGGATGACCCGGCGGCTTTTTAGAATCAGCTCCGATTCGGTTCTCAAAACGAACGTCCCGATCTCCAGCATCCAGCGCATGGCGGGCAATCCGATTCGGGTGCCTGATGCACGCCGCAGTTCACGCATGAATTCGGACTGGGGCAACGGGTTGGGGCTGCTGATGTTGATTGGGCCGGAGAATTCTTCGTGTTCGACCAGCCACAGAATCGCTCGAACGAAATCGTCTGCGTGAATCCATGACATGAATTGGCGGCCACCACAGACGTTACCGCCCAGCCCCCAACGAACCAGTCGGAGCAGAGTGTCGAAAACGCCTCCCGCGTCGGGACTCATCACCATCGCCGACCGCATCAGAACAAGTCGTGTTTTTGGCAGTTCGGTTTCATTGGCAGCGGCTTCCCAGGCGCAGGCGACTTCGATGCTGAATTTCCAGGTATCGGGCACGCCGGGTTCGTTGCCACCCATCCAGCCGGCCAGGTCATCGTTCGGAGCGTCATATCGATGTGCATAGATCGTTGCTGTGCTGGATTGTAACCAAAGTGTCGGCGGATTCTTGCATGCGGCAAAAGCCTGCCCCAAAACGCGAGTCGAAAGAACCCGCGAGTCCATGATCTCCCGACGGTTGAGGTTGTTGTAACGACAGTCAACGCTGCGACCTGCAAGATTGATCAACACGTCGGCAGATTCCAGCGTTTTGGTCCACGACCCGATCGACTTGCCGTCCCATTGCACAAATTTCGCACCGTTCGTTTGCGATGAGTCTGGCGCCTTCCGCGTAGTCAGAATGGAAACTTCGTGACCGAGACTCTTCAGGCTTCGATTCAGAATGGAACCGATCTGGCCGGTGCCACCAGCGATCACAAATTTCATTGAATTGTGCTTTGAAAAAATCTTGCTGCTTCTTGAGGTGACCGCGTTTCACGCACACTCAAAACAGGCCAAAACGCCGCATCATTGGAAATGGGTCTGGACGTGCTTGCATATCGTGCAATTGACTTGAAATCCGTTTTTTACCTATCTTTCTCCGCCCCAAAAATTCCGATCGCCCGTTTTTTGCCTCAAGCCAGTTGCCACTCCGAATGCTCCGAGTCAAGCTTCGAACCGGAAACGACAAAGCTCTCCTTCAGCGGTTGAGTTTCATGTTTTCACTTCTGGCAACAACAATCCTGCTCGGCTTATTGGCCGGTTGTTCTGCCTGGCGAAACAATGTCGATGATCACCCGGCGATCGGCAAGGCACCGCCAGGTTCGATTTTGCATAGCGCACAGCATGATCATCTGGTGATGGCAGTGATCATCATGGAATATCGCGATCAGGAAATTGACCTGGTCGAACAGATTTGGAACGAGTCGGACCGGCAGGCGATTGACATTGATACTCGCAGGGTTTTGGACACGAACGGAATGCGGGCTTCCGTCGTCGCTTCTCATCTGTCGGGCAGTATGGGCCGGCTGCTGGACCGGGAACTCCCCATGGTAATTGACGCGATGCCGGGCCTGGTCGAAGCGTTTGATGACAAGAGCCTGCCCGCACGCAGCCGCCTGAACGGAGTTCGAATGAATGTCCGGCCCGGAGTCATGCGCGAGGTTCCGATTTCGGGCGTCTTCGCAAATGTTCAGTGGGAAATGGTGACTGGCGACCGAACGACCCCTGGAGTTGCCACCAATTCCCAGGCGTGTTTTCAGATAACGGCCACGCCCCGCAATGACACGGCCGCTTCGATACACCTGGTTCCCGTCTTTCGTGACCAGGTTGGCCAACCCATGTTTCAAGCAGGCAAGGCGGATTTCGAGTTGTCCAGTCGTCAGGAATTTCAACCGTTGAATGCAATGGCTATCGATACAAAACTTCGCCCGGGTCAAACGCTGATCGTCGGTCCGAACCACCAATTTTCGGATGACCGTCCCGCTGACTCGATGCTGGGAAGCATTTTCTTTGGCGACGATCGCGAGCAGGGATACACGGGACTGCGGCGAATAATCATGGTGCGATTGATCAACCTGCCGACCCGTTAAGCGTTGATCCCGTGCTTCTACACGCCAGCGGCGACATTCAGTCTCGTTGAGAATCTTTCGAAAAACGTCATAATCTATCGCTTGACCGAAGTCACGGAGAAACGCCGTTGGCTGGTGTTTCAGTTCAAATTCAGACCAGGAGAGCATCGATGGGATTGGTTCCTTTGCGGGTTGTACTCGATCACGCTGCAGAACATGGATATGGCGTCGCTGCATTCAACGTCAACAACATGGAGCAGATCCAGTCGATCATGGAGGCCGCACACGAATCCGAGGCACCGGTAATTGTCCAGGCTTCACGCGGTGCCCGAAAATATTCCCAGGACAATTACCTGAGACATCTGATGCTGGCGGCTGCCGAACTGTATCCGCACATTCCGGTCGTCATGCACCAGGATCACGGCAACAGCCCGGAAACTTGCCTGAGCGCAATCGAAAACGGATTCACCAGCGTGATGATGGACGGATCGCTGATGGCCGACGGCAAGACTCCGGCCAGCTACGAGTACAACGTCAGCGTGACCAAAAAAGTTGTTGAATTGGCTCACTCCCGCGGAGTCTCGGTCGAAGGCGAGCTGGGCTGTCTCGGATCGCTGGAATCCGGCGAAGGCGAAAAAGAAGATGGACACGGAGCCGAAGGGGTCTTGTCGCACGACCAGTTGCTGACCGATCCCGATGAAGCCGAACAGTTCGTTGCAGCGACCGGAGTTGATGCCCTGGCAGTGGCGATTGGGACCAGCCACGGGGCCTACAAATTCACCCGCAAGCCCGACGGCGAAGTTTTGGCGATGAATCGTATCGAAGAGATTCACCGCCGCTTGCCCAATTGCCATCTGGTGATGCATGGCAGCAGCAGCGTTCCCCAGGATCTACAGGACATCATTAACAAGTACGGCGGGCAACTGAAACAGACCTGGGGTGTCCCCGTCGAAGAGATTCAACGTGGCATCAAACACGGCGTTCGCAAGATCAACGTCGATACGGATAATCGTTTGGCAATCACCGGCGCGATTCGAAAAGTGTTTGCCGAGACCCCGGAAAAATTTGACCCTCGTGATTATTTGAAACCGGCTCGTGATGCAATGAAAAAAATCTGTCTCGAACGAATGCAACAATTCGGCCAGGCGGGACAGGCCCCTGCGTTGCGAAAAAAACTTGGCGGTTGATTCGCAGTACCGATTGCCGTTTGCCCAGAACCGACGAATCCGGTGCATTGAAGGTTTCCTATCGAAATGACAAACACCGGAACCAGCATGACTGTCGATCATCGCGAGCGATTGATATTGGCTCCTTATGCCATGTTCAGTCGCGATTCGGCGGGACGCAAACACCCGGATCGCGAACATCCCTTTCGCGGCCCGTTTCAGCGCGACCGTGATCGTATTCTGCATAGCTCGGCGTATCGGCGGCTGAGTGGCAAGATGCAGGTCTTTACCGGCGAAATGGGGGACTATCACCGGACGCGGTTGACTCATACCCAGGAGGTGGCGACAGTTGCCAGGACAGTGGCTCGCGTGCTGCGATTGAACGAGGATTTGGTCGAGGCTCTCGCGTTGATGCACGACATCGGGCATCCGCCTTACGGTCATGCTGGCGAAGACGCGTTGAACGAGTGTGCTGCGGAAATCGGCGGTTTTTCCCATAACCGTTTTGCTTTGGCCATCGTAGAAGAACTGGAGATTCGTTATAACGGCTTTTCCGGACTGAACCTGACCCGCGAGGTATTGGCGGGGCAAATGGCCCGGGCCGACAAGGACAATCCGGGATTTCACCGGCTCCTCGAGGTTCAACTGGTAGACGCGGCAGACAGTGTGACCTATGACGCACACGATACCGACGATGCGATTAAGCTGGGGTTGGTTGAGTTGCAGGAAATGGAGAGACTGGGGCTGGTCCGGCGGTGTCTGGAAACTGTCCGAAATCGCTTCTCCAATCTCGACCGGAACCTGCTCCGAAAGGCGATGGTCCACGAGCTGATCAATGTTCAAGTCAATCAGATGGTGGAATGGTGTGCGTCGGAGCTGGACCGTTACGGTTTTGAATCGACGGCAGCTGCGATGGACAGTGATTTTGTTGTCCAGCCCGGTCCGGATTTCCGGGAGCAGAAAAAGGAACTGGAAGCGTTTTTGTATGCGAGAGTTTATCGTCACCCGCGACTGGTCGAAGTGCGTTTGAAGGCACAGGACCGGTTGCGTCAAATGGTGGCGAAGTATGTCCAGCAACCGGAACTGTTTCCGGAGCATTATCAGAATCGGCTAAAAAAAGTGGGCCCGATGCGGATGGCAATTGAATATGTCGCCGGCATGACTGACCATTTCTGCGAGCAGACTTGGCGGGAAATGTTTGCCGGTAACATTGCAGCGACCAGCAATTGAAACGCTGGTCGGCGTGATTTGACAAAGTCGAGACACAGGTTTAGCAAACGATACAACAATGCAATTGATTCTTTGGGTTCTTAGAGCCGTTTTCGTAATCGTCGCTGTCGGCGTTTCAACAACGCTGGTTTCCGGACCAGGCATGGAGGACGCAAAGTGGTTTACGGTTGGTGCGTTCACGCTGGGTGCCATCCTGTTGATCGTCGGCGACGTCCTGATCGGTCGCAAACGGATTGACCTGATTTCCAGCGTTTATTTCGGGCTGTTGATCGGCTTGATGCTGACTTACACCCTGAAGCTGGCCCTGGACCCGCTGTTTTTGCAGCTAAAGGACAACAGCTCCAACAATCTTGTCCACGCGTTTGAGTCATCGCTGACTACCTTCATCGCGATGTCCATTAGCTATATTTGTATCAGTGTGTTGTGGCAAACCAAAGATGATTTCCGGTTTGTGATTCCCTACGTGGAGTTTCGTAGGGAGCTGAAGGGATTGAAGCCGCTAATTCTCGACACCAGCGCTGTGATTGATGGCCGAATTGCTGACCTGGTTGAAACGGGCATCATTGACCAACGATTGATCCTTCCAAGATTTGCGCTCAGCGAGCTACAAAACATTGCCGACAGTTCCGACAAATTACGCAGAACAAAAGGCCGCCGCGGTCTGGACATTTTGAACAAGATGCGAAGCAATGAGGCGGTCGAACTGGATATCTTCGAACAGGACATGCCGGAAGTCGAAGGCCAGCCAGTCGATCTAAAACTGGTGGCTGTCGCCAAACTGTTGGGCGGAAAAATCGTGACCGGTGATTTCAACCTGAACAAGGTGGCCAAACTTCATAATGTTCAGGTGATTAATCTCAACGATATCGCAAACTCATTGAAACCTGTTTTTCTGCCCGGCGAAAAAATCCGCATCAAACTGGTTCGTGCCGGCGAGAATGCCAATCAGGCCATCGGTTATCTGGACGACGGTACGATGATTGTGGTCGAAGACGGTCGCAATCACATCGGCCAGATGGTCGAAGTTGTCGTTTCCAGTATGCTTCAGACCAGCGCTGGCCGAATGGTTTTTGCCAAATTCGAAAGTACTGTGGAACGCGGCAAGGAGTGAACGGTTCCGGTTTGCAAACGCCCGGAATCGCTGAAGAATCTCAGGCAGACAGCCACATGCAACTGACCATTCCGGCCAGCGTGGTGATCACAAGGAAAACGAGTGTCAGCGTTTGTTGCATGGATTGGCTCATCGGTAGACTCCGTTCAAGATTTCTGTGGGCGGCATCCTTGCCCTCAGTTATTGATTTCCCTGTCATCTTGCCAAGCTCCTGTTGAAGGTGGATCGGCATGGGACAACTCTTGAAGCAAACACCGTGCCAGTCTAAACCGGAAGGTTTGCAACTCATGGAACAACACCGTTATTGCGGGTAGCATGTGCTGCAGCGAAGAGCGGATCAATGGAAAACATTTGCCGTTCGCAATTGACCGTCGCCCGTTTGACAACGACCGATTCAATCTGACGACGAAGCAAGAGTTTCCAGCTGCCAGCATCTCCAATGATTGCATCGACTGTAACGTTGCACCGGGGCCAGTCTTATTAACAAAAAACCAGAAAAAACCCGAATTGCACTGATCCAGCAAAAGGCAACTGCCGACATTCAGGCGAATATCCAATGTGGATTGGATGCGGTCCGTTCTGCCGCGAAACAGGGAGCCCACATTGCCGCATTTGCAGAACTCGCATTCGAGCCGTTCTATCCCCAGCGACCGGCCGACGGAAATCCGGCCCGCCTCGCCCAGCCGATCCCCGGCCCAATCACGGATGCATTTTCCGCGTTGGCCCGTGAACTGGAAATCGTGATCGTGCTGAATCTCTACGAACACGCTGGCCAGCAGACTTACGACAGCAGCCCCGTGATCGATGCCGATGGATCTCTGTTGGGCGTGACCCGCATGATCCACATCACCGAATACGAATGTTTTCACGAACAGGGATACTACAGCCCCGGTGACACGGGCGCTCCGGTTTACGAAACACGCCACGGAAAAATCGGCGTCGCGATTTGCTATGATCGCCACTTCCCCGAATTCATGCGGGCGATGGCAATCGGCGGAGCGGACATCGTAATTGTTCCGCAGGCTGGTTCTGTCGGCGAGTGGCCCGAGGGATTGTACGAAGCCGAGATGCGGGTAACAGCTTTTCAAAACGGATACTTCACGGCCCTCGTCAACCGGGTTGGCCACGAAGAATGCCTGGAATTTGCTGGCGAGTCATTTGTTTGCGACCCCAACGGAGTTGTTACTGCACGGGCAGGAAGCGGAACTGAAGAAGTTTTGATTGCCGACCTCGATCTGTCGCAGTGCGATCTATCCCACGCCCGCCAGTTGTTCCTGCGTCATCGACGACCGGGCATCTATGGACAATGGGGTATTTCCTGAATGGGGAAAAAGGACAAGGATCGCAAGATCGGTCGCAACTACGACCGGGCCGCCTGGTTTTACGAAGCCAGCGCTGCCCTTTTCTCTGGCGGCAAAATTCGTTCGTCGAAAAAATACACAGTCGCCCAACT
>JAYVKA010000224.1:0-3499 GCA_043768885.1 Planctomycetota bacterium | reverse complement strand
GCAACCGTGATTGGACATTTCTGCTGCCAGTTGGGAAGCGCATGCCCCAACCACTGCTGTGCCAACGTCGACCGATACTCTTCGGCCAACCTCGCTGTTTCGTTTGCCAGCCGCGGGTCCGGCGCAACGACAATAAAGTTCGTCGTCTCGGTCTGGAACTGGCGCTGCGCCAGCGCCGAAGAAGTCGTCAGCAACCACAGCACCAAAGCTGCGGCAGCGGTTCGTCGAGCATCCATGCCCTGATCCCCGTAGTCAAATTGTCGGGTATGTCGCCAAACGAATTTCGAATCCCTGAAATCCGCCCCAGCCGTCAGGGCCGGTTTTTGGCAATGGTAGAAGCAAACAGTACGTTCACTTCAACTGGATGGTTCTGAATCGGCAAATCAATTCGCCGGAAAAACAATCCAGTCAGCGGCAAAGACTATCCCGCGTCCGGCATTTTCCCCAACCCCGAAATCCGGGTGACAGCATGGGATCGTAAAACAGTTGTCCCACCTGTTCCCCTTTGCTTTTCCACGCATGCCAGCATCACGAATAAGTGGGGACAATTGTTCCACCATGCACAAATACCGGCCCGAAGCGCCAGCGAGTGAATCAGGGTCATCCTGTCCACATTCACTCGCTGGCGCTTCGGACTGGTATCGAATTTTGTCTATTTCAAGTTCTGCCGGTTTCGAAACCCGTTACGCAACTTTCGCTGTCGGGCTCTGCACGTTTGAAACGACCTCCAGCCGCCGCGCAACCATGGTCGAGCAAGTGTGGATCGTCGGCTCACTCCGGACGATGCATTTGTACTCTTGTCGTTTCTTGCTTTGTACGACAAAACCAAGCACACCCAACATTCGCTCAAAGCAACCGTCTGTAAAGGACCACCATCCGCGGTTTTCTTTTTCGTTTTCCGCACTTGGCAGGAAATAACAATTCGGTGAATCGTCTTTGCGGGTTTGATTGGTGATTATCACCGTGTCCGCAGACAGCCGAGATGCCGAATAAAGTGCCTGGAAAGGATCCCGCAAATGGGACAAAATCATTCCGAACAGCACCACGTCAAACTTGCCGATTTGCTCCGGAATGTCGTAAACGTCGCCGTAATATGCTTTGGCATTCGACCCCAGAGCCCGATGAGCGTACCAATAAGCGTTTTGCAATTGCTGATGCCCTTTGGCAATGTACTCGAACATTTGCTCGCGGCGATTGACCAGTTTGTAGTGTGGCACGACGTTCCACTGTTTGCCCGACTTCATGTCAAACGAAACAACCTCTGCACCGCGTTTTTCCATTTCAAACGTTAAATAGCCCGAAGCTGTGCCGACATCCAGGACTCGTTTGCCATTGAAATCAATATCACCCAGGTAATCTCCGATGTTGTCACGGAGATCCCACTCGCGGCCAACTTCGCCCAGTCCCGGCAATGTCATCGCATGATAAAAATTACAATCGGCTGGATTCTCGACAATGATCGGCTTGGCAAAGAGCGTCTCGTCGATCTTTTGGTTTTTCACAACGGAAGAAGACTTGGTGGTTTGTGTTTCCATTTTGGGCTGTCCTGGCGCGATCCAACGCGACCGTAAAGAGTCAGAGAAACCTGATTTATTACGGGCGATCTTAGAAAATGATGCGAAAGCAGTCCATCGCAATTGAAGGCGGTCAATTCGCCAGTTTGCAAACAATTCCGGCGTTTACGACAACTGCCAGCAGCCCGCCGCATGCGAACATCTCCGGGACTACATTGAGATCAGAAAAAACAGCCCAGTCAAAACCACGAGGCAACCAATCAACGCGAACAGCGACATCGCCATCCACCTGAACAAGGGGTGGGCGCGAACGGATTCCCTGTCCAGTGGCCGCTTGCTCGATTTCAACAGAATGATGGTGAGAACCACAATCGGAATGCACGCGATCGTTCCAGCCAATCCCGCAATTACAAATACAAAAACCGCGAGGGGATCCGCCTCTGCAAGCCGGAATTTCGGCAACATACCGAAAACTCCCAGGGCAACTCCACATCCCGTGATCAAGGCAAAAAGATGCCGAATTGAAAAACGGAACCCCGAATTCGAGCTTAATCCAGGCTGATTCCACGGGTACGATTCACGGCCATTGTCGTCGTCGGATTTCATCAATGCATTTGGCCAGCTGCAAGATCATCGGTCTGTCGATTTGGGGAAGCGGTCGAGTGGAAACGCACCTCGTTTGCTCCGCAAATCCTGTGACCTATTGTACTTGCTCTATTTCGCGAATGAATCGGAGATGAGAGTGGATGCGTTGGGCTTGGCTGGATCGGCAATGTTGATCAGGCGGCGGGCATGGCTGGCGATTTTTTCCCAGGTGTTATCTTTGCGGGGACGGGCATATAGAACCTCCCCCTTGAATTTGCCGTGGAAAAAACCGTCTGGTTCGAAGTGTTCGAAACGGATGCCGTTGGTTTGGAACCAGTACCCGTACTTTGCCGCGTCGTGAGTCGGGCCGGGGGCCAGGCGGCTGGAGCAGAGTTCGGTCGCTTGCTGATGTGTCTGGGCCAAATACGGTCCGGCGAAGTCCTGATAATAACAGGGGCCGAGCAACACCGATGGCTTTTTCCACCAGACCGCTTCGATCCCGATTGACGAACCGAACGTGATGACCTTTTCACTGGCGTCCAGTAGTGCGTACGAGTCGACTGTGGATTCCGGCGGCAGCACTTCGAGGTTCGGAAACTTGAGTGATCGCATTTCCCTGGTTTGCGGGTTGTCCGAGTTGGCCTGATTGGGATGCATCCTCAACCAGATTCGGATACTGGAATTTGCGTCGTTCAGACTGTGGGCCAGTTGGCTGATTCCCTCATTTTGGTTGTAGTACAAACGGTTTTGCCACGAGTCGGAAATCGAAACGAATTCGTCGTCGGACGATGTGAAGATCACCACGTTTCGCTGGTCCTGATTCCATCCGTCGGGCAATCGGCCATCGGATTGGCCTTTTGTGAACGACATCCAGTCCTTTTCGATCCGGTTTCGGCGGTTGGAAAACCACTGGGCGGCGATTTCATCACGCTGGCTGTTGTCATCGGCCATCTGCCATTGTTCGTTGATGCGTTTGTGCATGTACTGAATATCGTGCGGCAAGTGGTTCAGGAAAACCTGATAGTGTTCACTGTCACAGCCCCGTTCATGGATCGCACATTCGATTCCGAATGCCTCGCAGGCTCGCAAGACCGCACGCATGTTGGCAAAGCGGCCATTGAAAACGTAAACACGGTCGGGGCGATTGGACGCGAAACGCTTGCGGACATGCAGCCAGGTTTGCCAGGCCGAATCCAAAAACCGGTTGACCATCGGTCTCAGTTGATGCAAGTTCGGTTGTGGGTCACGAGCCATCGACACGATCGACGATGTTACGGCATAGCCAATGTCAAAACCGTCCCGCTTGTATTCTTTCAGCTCATCGACTGTTGCGAATTCGGGCCAGCCGGGCAGAATCGAACGGGTGAGGAGAATCTCGCCGCGTTGTAAATTTCCGCTGA
>JAYVKA010000223.1:0-4138 GCA_043768885.1 Planctomycetota bacterium | reverse complement strand
CTAAATTCACGCCCGCTATGACTTCAGCAACGTGTTCTAGCCATCCGCATTGGGTTCGGAGGTCGAAGCATTACCCGCTGGAGCATCTTTAGAATCAGGAAATGAAATATCTGGCATCGGAGGCAAAACCATGTCGGGGGCGGTGCCAACGGATTTGAACTTGTCAAACGCAGCGACAAACGCAGGATTGTCGAGCCGGGCCAAGCCTTCCTTTGCCATAATCGTCATCGGAGCATCCGGCATCTCTTTCATCATCCGGGAATAGGCACTTTTGGCTTTCTCGAATTCGCCCAAACTTTCATAGGCATACGCCAGCGAATACAGCGATCGTTCCGTCAACAATTCCGGTCGCTTCAAAGTCGATTCCTGGATTTTCTCCAGAGCCCGGCGTGCCCGCTCAATCTGTTTAAGGGACGCTTCGCGTTCGGTAATCAGCTTTGCCAGCCCCATTCGCAAATCGGCATCGCCAGACAGTTGCAACGCCCAAAGACTGGCCAAAGAATCCGAATGCCGTTCGGAAACAACATCAAAGTGTGAAGTCTGTCGATCGTTTTGGTGTGATGCCATCGCAAACTGAAGGTCTTGCCAGGGCTGCGACTTGGCTACAGCCCTCAGGCTATTCCAATACGCCCCAACGATCCCCACCAAAATCAGGGCCAACAAGCCCAGCAAGATCGTGCCCGAATACGGACGCAAGTCCCCAAACTTTTTCTCGACGATATCGGCGAGTTCGTTCTTTTTCAGTTCGGTAGTTTTCTGGTTCATGAATTCAGGGTGTCCGTGGCGCGAAAAGGCGCCTGATAACAAGTACGGGCGGAGGGCAAACTGCCAAATATACGGGTTATGTTTTGAAACGGTCAATAGAGCCCGCGATATCCGTCGTTTTTGGCTGTGATCTCAGGCTGCAAACGAGGGATCGATCCAATGCCAAAGCTGATACAGCCACGGATGTGCCCACGGATTGTCCAGGGAATACATGCCGCTCAGCACGCTGGCCGCAAGAAACACAAGGCAAATCGCCTGTCCCCATCGCCACCGGGCCAGCATTTGAACAACCGGAACCATACAAATCAGCCAAAGCGGAATCAGCCAAAAAAGCCACCGCGGCCCGCTGGTCCATCCTCCATAATTCCGGTTGTGTTCAGGCATCAACAGATAAAAAGCAATCACCACAAAGGTAATCGCCAACCCCGCCATCCCCAACCAGCGTCGATCCAGCACCCGACTTGTGGCCAGAGGAAACATTCCGGCAAAAGCCAGTAACCAAAGCGGCGTAAGCAACAAAACGCCGTGATGGCCAACGAAAAAATGAAAGGCGTATTTCATCGGGTCCGGCTCGCCACGATCCACTTTGGATCGCCGATCCTCAGTCCCGTTCCAATAGCTTCCCGGATGGTCGTACCAGTTTCCCCAACGGTGCAACGTCCACTTGTCGTCAGTTGCATTGCGGATCGCAAAAAGCCCGTTCCCATCCGAGTCGACTACCACCCACCGAATATTCGGCGAGTCCCCCATCCAGGTTCCGGGTTCAACTTTCATCCGGTCCAGGTTTTTTTCAGGCAGAAAGGTGTTGGGCATTTGTCCTTCGATGGCATTTCGAAAAACGCCAGGGATTTGAGGGCTGTTCAGTTCTGCTGAATAATCCCCCGAGAATGTCGCGATGACCTCGCCGTCATTCCGAAACGAATAGGCCGGTCGCCAGGTATTGTGCGCCCAAAAGTTCAGGCCGACGATGACGGCACCGACCAGTGCGGCCGCTGGCAGAAACGTCGCAAGTCCACGCCACGCCCGAATTGAAACGACCAACGCAACGATCCCGAATAACGCCGCCGCCGGTAACTCAAACGCGACGGTTGTTGCCGCCCATAGTCCCAGCCAGAAGCATCGGCTCCAAACGTTTTTTCCAGGCTGACGCACAATCAGGTCCGCCAGCCAAATCGTTGCCATTGCAGTTGTGGCCGCCGGCAGATGATTATTCAGCGTCACCGCAAAGGTCGTCAGAAAAGTTCCCCAACCAGCGGCCGCCATAACAAAATACCGCGTCCAGTCGGAAACAAACATCGGCTCGAGAAAACTGGCCAGCAATGCCATCAGAATCGCAAGGCAGATCACATGGTTGATCGTCAACAGTGTTCGCACTACCGGCAACGGTTCCCTGGTCAACTCCCATCCGGTCACATACTTGAGCAACAAGTACTCACCCGCAATGATTGTCGAAAGCAATGGCGGCTTGCTGCTGTAGAAATGAAATTGTCCATCACGGCCCAAGTGCCGGACCTTGTCGATCGTGTCCCATTGCACTTCGCCGCGCAGATTAATGACTCGATCAATTTCCCACTCGCCATGTTCGACCAGCGAAGCGACCTGGCACCAGCGGCTGCGGTCGTTTGCGCTGAACATCGGGCTGTCGCCAGCAACCCCGTGATTGATTACATGCGACGTTCGCCAGGCGACCGGCGTCAGCGCCAACACGATCAGCAGCCAATAAATGGCCCAATGCCGGCGCGAACAGAACATCGCTAATTCCGCCGGGCAGCCCGAACCGCCTTCATTATTGGCCATCGGACGCTTTCGGGTTCCAGGCAGACTTATCCAATCCGCGAATGACGGCCGCCGTCGGACTTGTTCGTTGCCTGTTCATTCAGCTTTGTTTCCCGCGATATCAAATAACCGTCAGATTTCGATTGGGTCCGCTGCACAATCAGCTCAGCCAAAAATCCCATCACCAGGATTTGCAATCCCGCCAGCATCGCACCCAGCGAATACCAGACGAGTGGCCGCTCGTGAACGGGAGGACCTTCGACGGCGCCAACCATTCTCAGTATCCAGTATCCGGCCATCCAGGCCAAACCACCGGCTCCTGCCAGAAATGATCCAGCGCCAGTCAATCCCAGCATAAACTGCATTCGTTCCCGGTGCACGGTCAGGAAACAAACGGTCAACAAATCCCAAAATCCGCGTGGCACGCGTTCCAGCCCGTATCGTGAACGGCCATGTTTTCTCGATCGATGGCTGACCGTTCGTTCCGTAATCCGAAATCCGTTCGATGCCGCCAACACCGGAATAAAACGGTGAAGACCGCCGGAAAGCGCAAGTGAATCGTACACTTCGCGCCGTGCCGCCTTCAGTCCGCAGTTGTGATCGTGCAGTCGCACGCCGGTAAGCTTTGAAACTGCGCCATTAAAAATTCGCGACGCCAACAAGCGATGCCATGGATCCTGGCGACGTTGTTTCCAGCCGCTGACCAAATCAAACCCCTTGTCCAGCTCGGCGACCATGCCGGGAATCTCGGCAGGATCGTCTTGCAGGTCTCCATCGATGGTGACGATGATCGGAAAACGGCTGGCCACAGTCCCGGCCGCAAGTGCCGACGATTTTCCAAAGTTGCGTTGCAACCGGATGCCGCGGATTTCCGGATGAGCCGCTGCGAGCGCTTCGATCGTATCCCAGGTTCCATCGTGCGAGCCGTCATCGATGAAGATTATTTCTCCTTCGAGGGCATTGGTTTCCAACATCCCCAACAATTCACTCGTCAGCGATGCCAGGCTGGCTTGCTCGTTGAGTACCGGACAGAGAATTGAAATCGGTTGTTTCACGGTGCCTGCTCCCATCCTTGTTTGAGCCGAGACGTGTATGAGATGGCGGACACTATAGAGACCATCAGCAATTCCGCCGACATCGAAATCAAACGAAAAATGATCGCCGCTACCAAAGCCTGGGCAGGAGGGAACGCTGTCGACAGAACAGGCAGAATCACCAACTCACGCACTCCCAAACCACCTGGAATCAAAGTCACGAACCCAACGACGGTTGCCAGACTAGCAGCAGCCAGGCAGATAGCGAAATGCCGCCACTCACTTGCCTGGGGTCCGACAGAATCGACAACAATCAACATCGCCCATCCTGCCAGCAACCATCCAGCGGTCAACAACAACGACCCGATCGACCACGTTCGCCACGATGGCCGGGTCGCGCGGGCCGCAGCCTCGACCCCGAGTTTTGCAAAAATCCGCTCCGTTATTTTCCCAAAAACGAAAGGCGTAGTCAAAATTCCAAAAACGACCGCCATTCCGACCGCAAGATTGTTCAACCAGACAAACCCAATGTCAGCCACCGCCAAAGCCACGGATCCGACAGT
>JAYVKA010000222.1:0-5218 GCA_043768885.1 Planctomycetota bacterium | reverse complement strand
CTTCGACTGCCCACTGTGTGCCGGTAACGATTTCTACCCGGTCATTTCCGCTTGTTCCAAAAACCGTCAAGCGACTATTGTCCAACGAAATCAGGTTGGTCATTCGCAAATTGGCCGAGCCGTTTCCATCCAGCCGAATGAACAGTTTTTCGCCAGCGGTGGATTGAAAATCAAGTCGCGATCCAGCCGAATTCAACTGTCCGCTGTGAATCGCCTGCATGTTGCTGTCGAGAATCGTGTACGAGACGTTGCCGGTCAGGACTTGGCCGGAGACGGTCATCAATCCGTTTTGGGTAGCGTGAACCTCAAACGTCTTTGCACCACTGACCTGAACATTTGATTTCTGCAAATCGGCTACGTTGCCCCAATTAGTTGCAACATTGGCCGTTATCGCGGCGTTCATTCGATAGTGACCGATGCCGTCGCCAGTCGATACCGCAAACTTGTATTGCTGGCCGGCGACGACGTCAAAGCTGACCTGGTTTCCCGACCAATTCACATTGCTGCCAGCCATCGCGACCCGCGTCTGCATTGAGTCGGTGGTCTCGAATGACAAGGTCATGCGGCCCGTTTTGCCGGCCGTAAATCCAAACGCATCGACGTCGCTGATCCGCCCGATGGTTCCGTTGACGACGACTCCTCCGTTGATCGTGCCGAGGTTGCTGGCCGTCTCGAATGTGTCACCCTGGGCATCGGTGACGATGCTGGCGATTGCTTTTTCGAGATTGACCCGCGAATACCACCCGCCTGTGACCGAATCAAAGACCCGATCGGCCGAATCGCGAAACGTCTGATACAGCATGTCCTGGTTGACCGACTTCTGGCCCATGAAATCAAAGGCCTCACGCAACAACGTACTTGCACCGGCAACCCATGGCGCGGCCATGCTGGTTCCCGAAGTACCAAGGAACTGGCCGGTCTTCGATCCGAAAAACAAATGGTCTGGAACGGTCGAGCGGATCAGTTCTCCTGGAGCGACCAGGCTGCGCGAATCGCGCTGACTGAAATCGCTTAGTTTGCCGTCCGCGCCGTGGCTGGCCACGGGGACTACGTGTTCGCTGGCGGCCGGGTAGCTCACTCCGGGCGTGTTGTACTGCTTGAAAGAGTTGCCGGCAGCGACCGAAATGAAAATGCCGTCGGCTTCGAGCTGAGCGAATTCGCTTTCGAGTTCTGCCCAGTCGGGAACTGTACTCGAATTCCAGGTTGTACCCAGTGACAGGTTGACCGTAGTGATAGGATTTACAAAATCGTTGCGGTGATCGTGGACCCATTGCAACGCCTGTTCGACCCATTGCAGGTTTCCTCCGCCCGCATCGTCAAAGACCCGAAGTGAAACCAGGTCAACCCCGCTTGATACTCCACGATAGTTGGCGTCGGTGTTGCCGATGATTCCGGCAACGTGCGTACCGTGAAATCCGGCTGGTCCATCGTCATACGGATTGGCATCGTTTTCGGCAAAGTCCCAACCCCCAACGACTTTGGAGCCCGCACCGAATCCGCCACCCAGAGCGTAATGATCCCAGGCGATTCCCGTATCAATAACTGCAACGGTTTGGCCTCGTCCGTCAAATCCGTAGTCGTTGAAAATATTGCTGACGGCGGCCGAGCCTGTGTTGCCGGATACGATGGCAGCTTGTTGATTCAATCCGGAAAGACCTGCGATCTGGTCGGGCTGGATCTGCGTCGTGATCGCGATGTCGGCCAGCGAGTGGGCTGACAATGCAAGCCGGGGCTCGAAGCTTTCGAACTTCCGTTCGCGATTGTTCGGGTTGTTAGGCGAGGTAGGCTGACCCATGGACGGTCTCGACACTGGTTGAATTTCCAGGGCGACCATCAGTGGTCAATGGTTATGCGTTTTGATCCCTAAAACGCAGCTGACTTGCCGGAGACGGTGGACAGTCAGGCCGGAATGCCAACCCTGAATCCCGTTTTCCGTACAGCGGGCAACTATACGTTTGCCAAGTCAAAACGGATTGATTGCAGCGAACAAATCGGCGGGAGAATCAGGGCAACCATGAGCGTCAGGCAACTTGCGACGATTACGACGACTTTGGCAAACGGGGTGTCAGGGCGTTTTGCCGAGGAAAACAGCCTTGCATTCAAGAATGGCAAACCACCCATCCGATAAAGATGATGAGGGATATAGCGATCGTGCCGATTCGATTGATTGTCGGACGGCATTCCAGTGCAGAAAAAACGGGATTGAAATTGTGAACAAGCTATCAGCCATCGGGTATTGGAAACTCGTCCTTTTTGGAAAACCCGAATCGGATCGGGCGATTTACAAGGCCGCTGCCAAAGCAATGCCCCTTTCAATCGTGGAGTTTGGGCTGGAAAACGCTGTTCGGGCCGAGAACATCATTCGTGTCGTTCAAAGGCGATGCGAAGACAGTGCTCCCATTAAATACACCGGTATCGATCTGTTCGAGGGTCGTCCGAGTGGCGAAAAGTCGTTGCCCTTGATCGAGGCCCATCGCAAGCTGTCCCGAACCGGAGCAAAAATCCGTTTGCTGCCAGGGGACTTCGTCAGTTCGATTCAGCGTCTGGCCAACCAGTTGCAAAATGTTGACCTGATGATTGTCACGGCCCGCCAGCCAATGAACGAAATTTCCGCGAGTTGGTTCTTCGTTCCGCGAATGCTCTCGGAATCCGGCTTTCTGATGTTGAAATGCACGGGCGAAGGGGACGAAACATTCTTGCGGATGTCTCGCAAGGAGATTGAGACTCTGGCTCAACGTACCGGTCCGAACAACGCATCCCGCCGAATTGCCTAGAGTCGGTGGAGACTGGCCGAAAAAGCCTGCGGCCACAAGGGTTTCCGTGGCCATCGAACATCTGCGGCCATCAGCTAGACTGGGGGCATTCCATCCGAATGCCAATTCAGTTCCCTGATTTATTCTGTGGCCCGAAAAAAGTCCAAATCCGATTCCATCTTGCTGCACGTTGATCAACGGTCTGCCGGGACAACCGTTGCCGCGGCCGTTCGTTCGATGCAGCCGGAACTCTCGTGGACCGCAGCCCGCAAGCTGGTCGCCAACCGCCACGTTCAGATCGATGGCAACCTGTGCCTGGATCAGGGGCGACGTTTAAAGACAGGAGAAGTGCTTAAGTTGCATCTGGAATCGCTCGCGAAAATCCCAGGCGTCTCGGATATCGAAATTGTTTATTCAGATGCTTCCCTGGTGATCGTCAACAAACCTTCCGGAATGACTTCCGTTCGGCACAAGGACGAATTGCACTGGTCGGACAAGCGAAAACAGTTCCAGCCGACACTCGACGAACTGTTGCCTCGCGCATTGGCGGCGCACTCTGGACCGGCAATCGACAAAAGTAATCGTCCGGGAAAACAGAATCCCGCAAATCGGCGTCCACTGGAATCTTTCGGTCAAATCTTTCCCGTTCACCGGCTGGACCGCGAGACCAGTGGGTTGATGGTTTTTGCCCGCACGCGACTGGTTGAGGCCGCACTAATTGAACAGTTCAGCAAACACTCCCTCGAGCGGGTTTACATCGCGATCGCGCGGGGGAATGTCGAAAGCCAATCCGTTGACAACATTCTGGTCCGCGACCGGGGCGATGGCTTGCGCGGCGGCGTAGCTCTGGATGGTGACGCGAAGTCGAAGGGGCAACGGGCGATTACTCACTTGAAGTCCGTGAAACAAATCGGCGACTTGACCCAGGTCGAATGCCGTCTGGAAACGGGTCGGACCCATCAAATTCGCATTCATCTCGCGGAACTCGGTCACCCACTTTGCGGTGAACGAAAATATACGGGCCCCCTCGGCGGGCGAGTCTCACCGGATACCAGTCGTGCCCCGAGAATCGCATTGCATGCCACAAGATTGGGATTGGTCCATCCGGTGACCGAAAAGAAGATCGTATTTGATCAGCCGCTGCCTGCGGACTTGAAAAAATGGTTGGACTCCCTTTCGAATCCCGGCGAGGAACGTCAACCCAAACATCAACGTCGGTCAAACCGCTGACCTTCATCTCGTTGACCTCCATCGCCCATTACACCGCCGAACATCTCCATGAGCGAAAATTCGTCAAGAACTGAAGGGAACCTCGCCACTTTCGTGCCTTCAATGGACGGCGCGGCCATGACGCTGGACGACGCCCAGCTGCACGTGGACGGTTGGATCAAAGCGGTAGGCGTTCGATACTTTTCCGAGTTGACCAATTTGGCGCAGCTGGTTGAAGAGGTGGGCGAACTGGCCCGGCTTCTTTCCCGCACCTTCGGAGAGCAGAGCTTTAAGCCCGGCGAATCGCCAGACGACATCCCGGACGAACTCGCTGACGTTTTGTTTGTCCTGATATGCCTTGCCAACCAGATGAATATCAATTTGAATGATGCATTGGTTCAGAACCTGAAGAAAAAGACCGGACGGGACGGCACCCGCCACCAAAACAACCCGAAACTCGAATCCAAATAGCTGGAGAGCAATTCAATCACGCTGAATTATTGACATCGCCTGAAAACAATCAGCCGCAAGGCGCTAGCCTCCGGTTCCTGGTTTCGTGCGTCAGAAACCGGGTGCTATCGCACGGCGGCTGATGAAATTGGCGCAAATCGGTTTAGCTGACGCGGTCAACCATGAACATTTCGATTATGCGAAAAGTCGATTTTTGCGCTGGTCACCGGTTGATGGACCACGAGGGAAAGTGCGCCAATCTTCACGGGCACAATTACCTCATCGAGTTTCATGTCATCGCCGATTGTACAGATGAACTGGGCCGGGTCGTTGATTTCGCAGTCATCAAGAAACTGTTCAAGGGCTGGATCGAAGATCATTGGGATCACGGATTCCTGTTGTGGGACCGGGACCATCAGGCGATCGAGGCCCTTCGCCAAGTCGAGCCCAACCGAATCTATTTGTTGCCGTACAATCCAACAGCCGAAAACATAGCGCGATACTTGCTGGAGGAAATCGGCCCCAAACTCCTCGCTCAAATCGCCGGTTATTCGTTGTCGCTCGACAAGGTCGTCGTCTGGGAAACCCCTAACGCGTCGGCAACCGTTTATTCTTCGTCCAGGCTCGATTCGAATTCCAACGTCCGCATCGCCGAACTGGCCCGATTCGATAATTAGTTGTCCTGATGGTAGTGGACCAGGCTACAAGTCGCCGCGACGTTGCCGATGAAAGGGACTTGTCGCCTCGTCCACTTGTGCAATGTTACTGAGTGATTTTAGGGTAGTGGATCTTGCTAAAGATCCTGG
>JAYVKA010000221.1:0-8403 GCA_043768885.1 Planctomycetota bacterium | reverse complement strand
ACACCGTCAGTGATTGGTCCAGCCGAACAAATTCGGTCGCCATCATGGAACCAGCTGTATCGTCCGGATACTGGCTAAGCCGCAAAATCTCACGGCGGTCTTCGCTCGAAAGCCTTTGCATCAGATCATCGACGATTGCCTGATCCACATCAGCCAAAATATCGACGCGATCATCCGAAGGAATCTCGGCAATCAGCGCAGCGACTTCGGCCCGATCCTGCGTTTCGAAAATCTCGATTTGGCGTTCGTGCGTGAAGTAGCTGAAGATCTCGACCTTCATGTGCGGGTCTGCGTGTGCCAGAACCCGCCACTTTTCATCGACGGTCAACCCCTCCATGAATTCGGCCGTACGGCTGGGGTGCAACGCCGAACAAAACTCGTGCAGTTCGAGCTCGTTGTTCTCCAACAACATTTCCCGCAGCTCAGGCAATAGAAGCGTATTCACCATGGATTCGTCGCTGGATCAGAAGAGGGGTTTTCACGCGGGACGTTTGGGGCCGATGGGCCACATTGGAGCAGATGTTCACGGGCGCGCCAAAGAGTACCAGGCGTGACGCAAAATTGCATGGTCAAGCGCCCTCGCGAAACGGGTGGGCAGTTGCCTGGCTACCTTGGTACCATAGAAACGCCCTCGGAAGGAAGCTCTCCTTCTTCGCAAAGAACGACCCTCTTCAAATCGAAAAGAGCCTGCGCCGTCATCGGTCCGCCAAACCCAACTCGAAGGCTATTCTCACCGGCAACAGTATCGATCGTTCCAAGCGAAATCGTTCGATATTCTGACCAGGCCCCCGTTGATTCCACCATTCCTGCCAGACGGTTTGGTCCGACATCAATGCCAACCGGGTTTCCAGCCGAGCCCGGATCGCAAGCATAATCGAGATAAACGTCCAATCGCCCGGCGGCTTCACATTCAAACTTCCAAACCACATGATCCTGTTGGCCTGACCAATAGCCAATATTCCTGTAAGGCGATCCGGATTCGAACACGATTTGCGTTCCGTGAATCGAGGCCGAACTGGCCTTGAGTTCGAAACTGCCATCCGAATCGGCGTGAACAACTTCCGCGCGATTCCCATCGAAGGATCTTGCCGGAGTTCGCGGAGTCGCAAGGTAGGACAACAAATCCGCGAGGTCTTCTTTGGAAAAGTCTTTTTCGACTCCTTCCGGCATCATCGATTTGTTGCCAGACCGGAACTCGTCCAGGTTGCGGCGAAGGAGCACATAAGTTTTCCCTTCGCGTTCTTTCAGTGTCACGCTGTGCGCCGATTCCTCGGCAAGAATACCTGCCAGAGTCTGGCCGTCTTTCGTAACGGCAACGAAGTTCAGGTACCTTCCGTCAACGTCCCGGTTCGGGTCCAGAATTGCCGTGAACCAGAATAGAGCAGTAGGATTGGTCAGCCCTGCCAAATCGGGACCGACGGCATGGCCTACTCCGTCCAAAACGTGGCACGCCGAGCAGTGTTTGCCAAAAATTGCGAGTCCCCTCGTGGACTCGCCTTTCATCGTCATGGAATCCCGCCAGTCATCCAAAACTTCGGATCGGCTGCCGATTCCCACCGATGCAAACAAGGAATTCTCCGCTTCAGCAAGTTCCGGGCATTGTTCGATCAATCGCTCCCGTTGAGTCGCATTCAGGTCGCCCGGTCGAATGCTGTTGTCCCTCAGCTTTCCGACCAGAAACCGGGCCCACTGTTGTTTGGCCAGCAACCGGTCGATCATCTTCATACGAATGCGGGGACTGGACTCTTCCCAAAATTCCAGGAACAACGGTAGTTGATCATTCGGTGTCAATTCGGCCAGTGCAGCCAGCGAAGCCAGTTGAACTTCGGGCGATTGAAGTCCGGATAACAGCCGCCCCAAAACTGCCAGATCGCCAAGTTTCAGTCGGTCAGTATGTTCTGCGGAGCCGGTTTTGGAATTCGCCACGACAAGTTCTATTGCGGCAATCCGTTGAGCATCATCAGCCATCTCGGCCCGAAGCAACTTCATGGCCTCGTCCGCTTCGACCTTGACCTGCTCGACAATTTTCGACGTGCCATGTTCAGACAATGAAGAATCGTCCTGCCAATGGGCAATCAGTCTCCAACGGCGTTCAACGCTTCCACCTATTTCCAAAGCCAAAATTTGCCTGGCCATTTTCACACTGGCAGCAGGATTTGATGCCGCCAAATCGATAAGCGATTGACAGAAGCCAATCGAAAGCGTCTCACCGGCTTCCATGCACTGCCGGTAAAATTCCGGGGCCGACTCTGGCGGAAGCGAGGCCAAAATCGAGTACTCAATCAATGGTGTTCTGGCCCCGCAGGCGATTTCCACCAGGGCGGGAACAAGTTTTTCCTGGGGAATCGAATGACCGGAAAAAGCGACTTGCGTACGGACTTCTGCCGAGCCGTTTTCAATCAACGAAACTACAGCATCAGCGAGCCGCGGAGATTGGGACAAGCGGCCTTCGGACAGCCGGACGAGTTCCCGTTGAACTTCCCGGTTGGAATTGTTCAGCAGTTCGATTGCAAGATCATCCGATAGCGTACCCCGCTGGGCAAGCGTTGCCGCCGCCTGGACCCGGGCCGCGCTCCAATTCGAATCGCGAGCCGTTTTTTCCAGAATTGTTTCCAGCTCATGACCATTTGCACTTCGCCAAACCAATTCCTGTTGCACCATGTCCCGCAACGGTCCGTTTGTCGAGTCCATCAATCCGGCAATTTCAACGTTGGACTTTTTGTCGATTCGGGGGACGACTGCTGAGGATCCGTCTCGTCGAATCACGCGATAAATTCTGCCCAGGTTGTGCCCTGCAGAAACATCCAATTCCGCAAGAGTCTCGCCCGGGATCCACTGTGGATGCTCGATTACAAACCGGTACATATCGACCACGTAAAGCGCGCCGTCCGGACCGGTTCGAGCCTGGACTGGTCGAAACCATTGATCTCCGGAAACAAGAAATTCGCTGGCGGCTTCGTTTTCGGCACGGTCGCCTGTGATTCCACCATCGTCATTGCGCCGCAACTTCAGCCGGTGAACAAGCTGGTTTACCGGTTCGCAAACAAACGCGTCGCCATAATACTCTTGACCAAGATAACTGTCCCGGTAGATTTCCGCGCCACACGCCGACGTGGGACGCCCCGGCAGACCAGACAACGAAAACAGCACCAAATTGGCTGGCGGAAACAATTGCTGACCGTGTGCTGTGGACGGCACCGATACGATCGAAGTCGGTGGAGCGATGTCCGAACGCGCCGTGCATCGCTCGTCGTACGGATAATGCAATAACAGGGATCCGTTGGTGCAACCAAACCAATTGTCAAAATCGTCGCGCGTCCGGCCTTGTTGTGTCTGCCCGGTTGCCGGTTCGATCAGGCCCGAATCCGGCTGAAGACGAAAATCGCGACCGGAAGTATCCACTTCTTCGCCGTTTGCGGATGTAAGCTTGCCTCCGAACAACCCGCCCGAACCGTACAGCCATCCATCCAGGCCAAAACGCAGACTGTTCACTCTCGCATGCGGATTGTGAGTCGCAAAACCAGTCGCGACGACTTCACGAACTTCTACAACTCCATCGCCGTCACGATCTGCGGCAAACAAAATATCGGGTGCATCACAAACCAGCACTCCATCCCGCCACACCTTTATGTCTGTCGGAAATCGCAAACCATCCAAAAACACCCCCGACCGATCGAATTTTCCATCCTCGTCGTCGTCCGCCAAAACGCGGATGCGACCGTGTTGTACAAACTCTTCGTCGACGCCCCGCGAGTAGTCCGGCATTTCGGCAACCCACATTCGGCCATCGCTTCCAAAATCAATTGCAACTGGATCGGCGACCAGCGGCTCGGCCGCAACAAGCTCCACCCGCAGATCGTCATGAGTCATCATCAATCGCAATGACTCGTCCGGAGATTTCGGCGGAACGCCACGTGTCCCTGGAAGAACCCGAAATGTCTCGCCAGCCTGCAGGAGGACCTCGTTGACAATCAATTCTTCAAGGCCCGCCTTGAGTGTCGCGGGAAGTGCAAAATACGAAATCTCTCCTCCGCCGCCATAGCCACCTTCTTTCAAGAGCCTTTCACTCGGTATGTAACAACAGAAATCATTCGAATAGCCATGGATCCAAACGCGATCCCGATTCAATTCCTTTTTCAGGCGAAGGGAATAATCGACGCAGACTTCGCCAGCCAGAAAGACCATCTGCAACTGGTCGCCAAACGACAATGACTGGATCGGATAGTCGATCTCGCGAAGCAGTTCTTCGCCCCGTTCCAGTTTCGCGAGTTGCCATTGGGCATTAAAAGCCGTCGCCCCGCCGCCGGCAACTTGCGATTCCAGGTCTTCCCGACTCGGCAAATCATTCAAGCGCAGAGCGATCGAATTCCGTTTGGCAACAAGCCTTCCGGACAGTACCCGACCGGGAATACTCAACAGCCGTTTGACCTCCGTGCCAATTTGTTGGCCCTGTTCCCTGGCCATTTCAACCCGGTCACCCGTAACTCCCGAAACAGGGTTCGCATCGGACCCGCAACCGATCGAAACCAATGCGGTTGCGTCAGGGAATTCCTGCTCAATGCTTTCCTGAGCGTATCCCGCCCAATCGCCGCTAAACATGTTGAACGATAGAGTCACGCAGTGGCAAGCGTAACTTGTGTAAATCGCAAATGGTTTTCCGCTCAGATCACGGGCGACCATCACCGGCAAATCGTGATCGACCGGGCCACCCGGAGTACGACGGTTCGCGGCAAACCCAACCGTTCCAACCGACCATTCGAGCGAAGCAGGCTGACGAGCCTCGATCGCCGCACCAGCCACCGTAATGAGATTCTCCCTCAACTCTTCGGTGTAACGGTCGATACGTAGCTGTTGGTCCGGGGGAATCGTACTGCTGAAAATCGTATCCGACGCCCCACGGACTTTCGGCGCACAATGAGTGTGTGTAAACGTAAGAGCCACGTTATCGCGGGGAATCTGATACTTCTCAAACAAGGCCGCCGCGACCTGGTCCACCATCTCCTGGCGAACGCCCAGGTTATCAACAGCCAGAATTACTAGCGGCGGTTCGTCAGCGTTGCTAATCGCCATCGCCTTGGCCCACAGCTTCTGCGAAGTCCCCTCGGACTCCGACCGGCGACCGCCAAATCCATTCAACCGCACTGGGTAAAAAGGTGTAATCTCAATTCGCGAAACGCCGACGCGATAGGGCACGTCCTGTTGCTCCGGCAATTGGGAATCAAATGCAAGGACGAAAACCCAACAGCAAGTTGCAAGCAAAACACCGGTCACGCAAAAACCTCCGGCAAACAAATTCCATGCCACCGACTCAGATCTTATGAGTGCAATCTGGTTGGCGTTATCCTGCCGGAGTTCTTGCCACGCGATTAATCCAAAACTATCCCGACGCTCCAGCCACCCGTGCATCGATAATCGCGTCCAGTTCCGACTTCAGCCGTCCAAGTATTTCTTCGTAGGGAAAAGCGCCCAGTTCAAGCGTTCTCTTTTTCAGATTGACAAACTTCGGCCCGCACCAAAGTCCCAGATCGGCATCGTCTGTTTCTCCTGGCCCATTCACTCGGCACCCCATTACGGCGATCGTGATATTGTGCCTGGCGGCATAGGTCGTCATTTCGCGGACGTCGCGGGCCAATTGAACGAACGCTTCGTTTTCGACTCGAGAGCAGCTAGGGCAGGAAATAATGTTCAGCCCTTCGGTATTGAAATCGACGACCGAACGGACGCGGCCATGCTGGATGTCGTCAATGATCTCCCGGCCTGTGGATATCTCCAGCCCCTTTTCATTGTTCGGCACCG
The DNA here is from genome assembly GCA_043768885.1 of Planctomycetota bacterium. Taxonomy (GTDB): domain Bacteria; phylum Planctomycetota; class Planctomycetia; order Pirellulales; family Pirellulaceae; genus BJ22. The sequence goes on along the minus strand of JAYVKA010000221.1, from coordinate 2,607 downwards.
TCAACGAAACCCGAATCGTGTCTCCGATTCCGTGCCCGATCAATTGTTCGAAAGCAATTCGTGTTTTGATGATTCCGTCCGGCGGCAAACCCGCCTCAGTGACGCCCAAATGAAGCGGCACGTCAGGCCGCAACCCGGCGAAACGACGATAGACCTCCACGACTTTTTTGGGGTCCGAGTCCTTGAGTGAAACGCAGTATCGTAGAAAGCCCACGCTGTCGAGCAACTCGCAATGTTCCATCGCACTGTCGATCATCGGCGAAATGGAATCATCTTCCGGGTAACGGTCCTTCTTGTCCGGGTCCATGCTTCCGCAATTCACACCGACGCGAACTGCGCAATCGTGTTTCGCTGCGACTTCGGCAATCCATCGGACTTTGTCCTGCCAGGGCCGTTCCCGCTCATGGTGATAAAGGTGCCCCGGGTTGTAGCGGATCTTGTCGACATGCGGCGCGACCAGTTCGGCCAACCGATAGCTTTCCTGCAAATCGACGGACAAGTTCGCTTTTGTCAACTGGCGAATTTCAGCTACCGCCTCGGCATCCTTTTTACTGTCGACTGCAATTCGAACTACATCGGCTCCGGCTGCGTGCAACAGATTCACCATTCCGGCAGTTGCCTGAACGTCAGTTGTTCGTGTAGCCGTCATGGACTGGACGGCGATTGGATGACCGGCTCCAATCCGGATCGAACCGATGGCAACTTCTCGAGTAGGATTGCGTTTGATTTCGACCATATTGCCTGTTTTTTTCCCGGGAATTCGATGTCTGGATTCTGAATGAAGCCAGCGAATGTTTGTCCTGAAAGGATTCGACTGGATTTACGGCTTGAGCCGTCACGATGCTGAATATTGTATTGTACCAACCAGAGATTCCTCCCAATACCGGAGCAGTCGGTCGCACCTGTGTCGCGACCGGATGCAGGTTGTGGCTGGTTCGGCCGCTGGGTTTTCGCATCGACAGCAAAACACTCCGCCGCGCCGGACTCGATTATTGGCAGCATTTGGACTGCCGCGTCGTCGATTCGTGGGACGATCTCGTTCGGCAGGCGGATGATTTTCAGCCGTGGCTGTTCACCAAACTGGCGACAACGTCCTACCTGGACGTCGAGTACGGCAAAGGGGACTGGCTGGTGTTCGGAGCCGAAACCACAGGGCTTCCCCCATCCATCACCAAACAGTTTCCGGACCGGCTCCTCCGAATTCCAACCTCCGACAAAGTCCGCAGCCTGAACCTCTCCAACGCGGTCGCGATTGCAACCTACGAAGCAATGCGCCAGTTTGGGAATTGAGTAGATGGGGGCGTGGTATCAGCCATGAAGGACTTTGTTTTTTTGAATCAGGATTCCAGAAAAAGTCGCCTGCGAATCGGAGAAACAAAATACCGCCTTTGGGCTAGAATACCAGGGCTTTGGATTCGGGATCACACCTTCAACCAGGTCACGTTAACATTTTGTCGGGTAAACCAATGCACTGGCATCAATACGGCACGATAATCGCCACACTTCTCGCATTGATGCCTGGATGCAATGGCAACCAGAGCCAACTAACCAGCAATAGACAAGCGACGAACATGCAATCCCCGGATTCGAAAGAGATTAAGACAGACACCCCGAACGAATCCGGTTTTGCCAAAATCAGCTTCCGCGATGGGGACATCTACAAAGAGGGGATCGTTGATGCTGGCGGAAACGAAATCGTCCAGCCCCGTTCAAGCATGCTCGTGAAAGACATCACTGGCAAACTGGCCCTGATCGAGGTCGAACGCAAGTTCCTGTTTGTCCCGTTAGACCAGGGATTCGTGTCCGCGGAAGATATCGACAGCATCAACGGATTTCAATACGCCGAACCCTACAGCTGCGGCCTCGCCAAGGTCGTCGTCAAAGATTCCTGGTTTTACATTGACTCCGAAGGCAAAAAAGCATTTGACCTGGCTTTCGAATTCGCCGAGTCCTTTCATCTTGATCGCGCATTGGTCAAGGCAGGCGATCGTCTTCGGATTATTGACACTCAAGGGAATACCGTCGCAGATTTGAACTACGACCAGGTCAACCCGCAAAGTCCATGGTGCTGGCAAGTAACCAGAATTGAGCAAGAAAAATACCTGAGCGGCTTTGTGGACCTGCAAGGGAAAGAAATTTCAGAACTGATTTACGACGACGTTGGCCACTACGACCCCGAAGTCAAACGAATTCGTGTGAGTATCCATGATCGACATGGCTTTTTGGACGAACACGCAATGGTCGTAATTCCGGTTCAGTACGAGCATGCAGAAGTATTCTATCGGGGCAAGGCTCGTGTGGTTCTCAAAGGCCGGTCGTTCTTTATTAATCCGGAAGGACTCGAAGTCCCCGAATAGGTCGGCAAATTTTGTACGAGGGTCGACATTTTTTTTGAGGAGGCGGAAGTCCAAGTGAAGCGCAACTTTGGTGTGGAAAATTGATGCAGGAAAAACATCGTGAAGGAGTTCGAATCAGGTTTTCAAAAATCTGTTGCGAACGGAGTCCTTTACGATGTCCAAACATCTTACCGCCGGGGAGCGGGAAACGGTATCTCAATTGCTTTTTTCGGGAATCAAACCGGCCGAGATTGCGCGGCGAGTGGGGCGG
>JAYVKA010000220.1:0-17381 GCA_043768885.1 Planctomycetota bacterium | reverse complement strand
GAGGGCGACTTGATCGAACAAAGGGAATCAGGTTGGGTATCAGAGCCGGCTGCCGGAGAATTTTTGAACCTGGAGCCGAATCGGGAATTTTTGGCATCGCTGGCCGAGAAAACTGGCGGGCAAATGATCGAAATGGACGAACTGGATTCGTTCGCCAACTCGTTTGAAAACCGCACTGTGCCCGTTTCAGAAACCCAAACGCGACCGTGGTGGCATCGCTGGTGGATTTTCACGGCGGCAATCTGTTTGCTGGTTGTCGAATGGGGCACACGACGCATGACGGGGCTGGCATGATAAAGACATTGTCGCACTTGCCACGAGTTGTGGCCTGGTTCATTGCAAGTGCAGTTGCCGTTTTGCCTTCGCCGGTGCACTCATTTCAAGACGAACCGGCAACGGACCAGCACGTAGTCGTCGTCGTCGGAGCAGATGGGGCAGACGAATTCTCCGGGCAGTTTTCCGAATGGGTTGGCGAGTGGCGGGAAGCGGCGAAACACACCCGCTTAACCATGATAGGAACGGATGAAACCGAATTATCCGATCGCGAACGACTTCAGGCAGCGATTCGGGAACTTGAATCCGGAACGATGACTGGTGAAGTGTGGCTAGTGCTGATTGGCCACGGTACCTACGACGGCAAACGGGCGAAGTTTAACCTCCGCGGTCCGGATATCGAGTCGACTGAATTGGCGGAATGGGTCAAACCGCTCAGACAACGACTGGTTGTGATCAATTGCGCGTCGTGCAGCAGTCCTTTCATCAACGCAATCTCGGGATCGAATCGAATCGTAGTCACGTCAACCAAAGACGGCTCGCAATACAATTTTTCGCGGTTCGGAAAATTCATCGCTTGCGCGATCAATGACCCGGCGATCGATTTGGATAAAGACGGCCAAACGTCTTTGCTGGAAGCATTCTGTTCCGCCAGCCAATCCGTCCAGGGTTTCTACGACCAGGACAACCGGCTCGCTACAGAACAGGCCCTGATTGATGACAATGGCGACAGTTTGGGAACGCCTGCCGAGTGGTTCGACGGTGTCCGCGCCAATCGCAATCCGAAAACAGGAATCGCCGACGGTTTGGCCGCCAACCAGGTTTTCCTGCAACGTCGCGGAGTTGATGCCGGACTCACTGCCGAACAACGAACCAGACGGGACGGACTGGAGTCCCGTCTCGAAAAATTGCGGGCTGAAAAAACAAAGATGACCCAGGACCAATACCTGCTGGAAATCGAACCGATTCTGATCGCACTGGCGGAACTTTACCAGGACGAATAATTTTTGGCTCCAGGCAATGGTTTGGCGAACAATAAATGAATCTCGCAAAATGGTCGACACTTGTCGTTTGCGCGACCGGGCTCGCCTTGTCCGGATGGGCATTCGAGCGCCTGAGCATGCAAATTCAGGAACCGTCTCAATTCCGACGATCAAGGGGCAACCCGGACCGGAACGAATACGTCAATTGGGAAAACGACCGGGCGTTTGAACGGGATGTATTTACGTTCGTCCGGATCCGTTATGACTCAGGCGGTTATGGTCGGCGCGGGCGGAATTGGGATAATGACTATCCCGATTGCGACTGGAACTTTTCGGTGCGGCTGCATGAGTTGACTTCGATGAAAGTCGATCCGAATGGCAAAGTGATTCGTTTGACCGATCAGGAACTGTTCAACTTTCCTTTTGTTTACATGTCCAACGTCGGCAACATGATGTTGGGCGAAGACGAAGTCGTGGCGATGCGGCAGTATTTGTCAAAGGGTGGCTTTTTGATGGCCGACGATTTTTGGGCACCGGCGGCAATGAAGCATGTGCGGTCGGAGATGGCCCGTGTGTTTCCTGGGCGGGAACCGATCGAGCTAACCCCTGACCATGAAATCTTCAATCTCGTTTACAAACTTCAGGGAACGCCGCAGGTTCCGAGTATCCTCGCCTGGCGGCAAGGCGACTTGTTCGAGTATTGGCACGGCGATCCGGAAGGTGACGAAGCCCCGCATTTTTGGGGTTACCATGACGACGATGGACGTCTTATGGCCTTGTTCTGTCACAACAACGACATTGGGGATGGCTGGGAGCGTGAGGGCGAAAACGCTGACTATTTTCGCGATTATTCCGAGCGGGTATCGTTTCCCCTGGGAATTAACATCGTGACCTATGCGATGACTCACTAAAGTAGGTCTGCCGGTCTCGGGTCGAATTCGGAACTCGCTGCCTTTTTGGCACGAAAAGCGATGAATAGCCTAATCCGTGAAAAGGTATCGAAGTCGGCATCGACTTCCGTTTGGGGCAACGCCGGAGCCGCCATCGAGAGATTTTCAACTGAATTGCCGAATCGGGAAACGCGGGTTTTGGCCAAGAGCCGGTGCGTCGCACGAGACTTGTCGCCGTTGGCACGGTGGTTGCTCAATAGGGACGAATTGATCAGTCGATGCCGATTTGTCAGTCCGCCAGCGGTCCGCTTGGCGGAAATCGATTTGGGGCCAGGCAACCGGAATTCCGGGCCACGACACTGATCCAAAAAAGACATTTATTGCAATAACAAGATTGCCCAGAAATTGGGCTGAACACGTCTCCAAGGGAGGAATCCAGTGGCAAAGCAAATGGTATTCGACGACGCGGCACGCAAGCCGCTGCTGGCCGGAGTCAGCAAACTGGCTCGTGCAGTTCGCAGCACATTGGGCCCACGCGGCCGAAATGCGATTCTGGACAAGGGTTGGGGCTCACCCAAAATCACCAAGGACGGCGTGACGGTTGCCGAAGACATCGAGTTGGACGACCCCTACGAAAACCTCGGCGTTCAGCTGGTCAAGGAAGCGGCCAGCAAAACCAACGACGTCGCTGGCGACGGAACAACGACCGCGACTGTTTTGGCCGAAGCGATCTTCCGCGAAGGCCTGAAGATGATCGCAGCGGGTTTTGACCCGATGGCTCTGTCCCGTGGCATCGCCAAAGCCGTCACTGCTGTTGTCAACGAAGTTACAAAGCAGTCAAGCAAGATCGACGAGAAGAGCAAAAAGGAAATCCAGCAGGTCGCAACGATCGCGGGCAACAATGACGCTTCGATCGGGGCAGTTCTGGCTGACGCATTTTTGAAAGTCGGCAAGGACGGAGTGATCACCGTTGAAGAAGGTCGTGGCAGCGAGACGACTGTGGAGGTTGTCGAAGGCATGCAGTTCGACCGCGGTTTCCTTTCACCGCACTTCGTCACCAATCAGGATGACGTTTCGGTGGAAATGGATAACTGCAACATCCTGATCTACGAAGAAAAAATCTCTTCAAACAAGGCTTTGATTCCATTGCTGGAAGCTGTCAGCAAGGCCAAGAAGCCGCTGCTGATCATCGCCGAAGACATTGAGGGCGAGGCTCTGGCGACTCTTGTAATCAACAAGATGCGTGGCATCCTGCAGGTTTGTGCCGTCAAAGCTCCGGGTTACGGTGACCGTCGCAAGGCGATCATGGGCGACATCGGCGCACTGACCGGTGCCAACGTGATTTACAAGGACCGCGGCATCGATCTGGAAAGCGTAAAGCTGGCTGACCTCGGACGGGCAAAGAAAATTCGTATCACGTCGGAAGACACCGTGATGGTCAGTGGAGCCGGCAAGCGTGAAGACATTGACGCTCGCGTGGCACAGATCCGTCGCGAGATCGAAACGACCGACAGCGACTATGATCGTGAGAAGCTGCAAGAGCGGCTGGCCAAGCTGGCTGGTGGCGTTGCACAAATCATGGTCGGTGCTGCAACCGAAACCGAAATGAAGGAACGCAAGGACCTGCTCGAAGACGCCCGCAGTGCAACTGCCGCTGCTTTGGCCGAAGGCATTGTAGCTGGTGGTGGCGTGGCCCTGATTCGCGCCGAAAAGGCACTCGACAAAATCGGAGTCGGCCTCAGCGATGACGAACAGGCCGGAATCCGGATCATTCGCAAAGTGCTCGAGTACCCACTTCGCAGCATTGCCGAAAACGCTGGTCACGACGGAGCCGTTGTGGTCAATCGCGTTCGCCAGATGAAAGGCAAGACCGACGGTTTCAACGCTGACACCGGCGAGTATTGCGACCTGGTTGCCGATGGCGTTATCGATCCGGCCAAAGTCGTAAAGACCGCTTTGCAAAACGCTGCAAGTGTGGCTTGCCTGTTGCTGACAACCGAAAGCCTAATCACCGACATCCCCAAAAAGGAAGAAGAAGGTGGCGACCATCATCACGACCATGGCATGGGCGGTGGTGATATGGGCATGGGTGGCATGGGCGGCATGGGTGGCATGGGTGGCATGGGTGGCATGGGTGGCATGGGAATGATGTAAATCGATTGGGTCGAACCGGTGAATCTCATCAAATGCTTCTTTCAAACTACAAACAAACCAAAATCAATAAACAATCAGTCAAGGAAAAATAACAATGGCCAAAATCAAAGTCCGTCCACTGGACGATCGAGTCGTAGTTGAACCAATGGCAGCAGAAGAGCGAACCGCTGGAGGTATCGTGCTTCCGGACAGCTCGCGCGAAAAGCAGCAGCGCGGAACAGTTCTCGCAGTCGGTCCTGGCAAATTGCTGGACAGTGGCGAGCGTGGCGCAGTTGGCGTCGTTGTTGGCGACGAAGTGATCTTCGGCAAGTACGGCGGAACGGAAATTGAAATCGACGGTATCGATGTAAAGATTCTGCGTGAATCGGACATCCTTGCCAAAGTCGTCTGATCCAGCCGTTATCCAGTCAAATTCATCTGATATTCAGTCGAGGACAATTCAGTGGCTAAACAATTAATGTTCGACGATCACGCCCGCAACAAGATGCTGGCCGGGATCGACAAGCTGGCCGACGCCGTGGCAACCACCATGGGACCGACAGGCCGAAACGTATTGATTTCAAAATCCTACGGTGGCCCCAGTGTTACCAAGGACGGCGTTACCGTCGCCAAGGAAATCGATCTGGAATGCCGGTTCGAAAACATGGGCGCGAAACTGGTTGTCGAAGTCGCTCAGAAGACTTCGGATTTGGCTGGTGACGGCACAACGACAGCAACGGTTCTGGCTCGCGCGATTTTCCGCGAAGGGCTGCGAAACATCGTTGCCGGAAGCAATCCGATGGCCGTTCGCCGCGGAATCGACAAGGCTGTTGCGGCTGCTGAACAGCACCTGATTGGCATGTCCCGCAAAGTATCCAAGAAGGAAGAAGTGGCCAGCGTTGGTGCGATCAGCGCCAATAATGACCAGGTCATCGGCGACCTGTTGGCCGAAGCACTTCACCGTGTTGGACAAGACGGTGTGATTACAGTTGAAGAAGGCAAGTCGACCGAGACGACCGTCGAGTACGTCGATGGAATGCAGTTCGACAAGGGCTTCATCTCGCCCTACTTCATCAACAAACCTTCGCACATGAATTGCGAATTCGAAAATGCCTATGTTCTGCTGTACGAAAAGAAAATCAGCAACATTCGCGACCTCGTTCCGATTCTGGAGCAAGTCGGCCAGTCGGGCAAGCCGCTGTTGATCATTGCCGAAGACGTCGATGCAGAAGCATTGACATTGCTGGTCGTCAACAAGCTTCGAGGCACGTTGAATGTTTGTGCGGTCAAGGCTCCTGGGTTTGGCGATCGTCGCAAGGCGATGCTGGGCGACATGGCGATTTTGACTGGCGGAACGATGATCAGCGAAGATCTCGGAATTCAGCTTGAGAATATCAAGATTGAACACCTTGGCCGCGCCAAGAAAATCACTGTCGACAAGAACAACACGACGATTGTCGAAGGGGCCGGCAGCCGCAAGGATGCCGAAGCCCGTATTGAGACGATTCGCAGGCAGATTGCACAGACCGACAGCGATTACGACAAGGAAAAATTCCAGGAGCGGTTGGCAAAACTGACTGGTGGCGTTGCCGTGATCAGTGTTGGTGCCGAAACCGAATCGGACATGAAGCAAAAGAAAGCCCGTGTCGAAGACGCCTTGCACGCAACCCGTGCTGCCGTCGAAGAAGGGATTCTGCCAGGTGGAGGTGTGGCTTTGTTGCGTTGCCGCGAGGTTATCGAAAAGGTCCGCAGCACGGCCAAGGGTGACGAGAAAATTGGCGTGAACATTGTTTTGCGTGCCCTTGGTGCTCCGCTTCGCCAGATTGCTGACAACGGCGGAATTGATGGCTCTGTCGTAGTCGATAACGTTCGCGAAAAAGGTGTCAACATAGGCTTCAACGCCAACACAGGCGAATACGTCGATATGTTCAAGGCTGGAATTATCGATCCGGTCAAGGTTGTTCGTACAGCATTGGTTAATGCTGCCAGCATCGCTGGTCTACTGCTGACCACCGACGCCATGATTTCCAACCTGGAAGACGACGGCAAGAAAAAGCGGCTGCCTGAAGGCGCAATTTCCTAGTAATGAAAAGCGATTCTGCTGATGACCCGTCCGGGCCGGCAGATTCACTAAATCAACCCGGGTCACCTGTCGATTTGATGACCGGTGACCCGTTTTCGTATTGATCGAAGAATTCATTTCCGGCACAACTACAACAGTTGCCGGACCGAATACCGAGTCAATTCCGGATTATTGACCCATACCCACGATTGGGCTGGTGGATGAGCAAGCGTTGCTATTACGAAATTTTGGGTGTCGCGCGAGACGCGTCCGATCGGGATATTTCCAAAGCCTATCGCAAGATGGCCGTGCAATTTCATCCGGACAGCAATTCGGGTGACGAGTCGGCTGGAATGCAATTCAAGATGTGCGCCGAAGCCTACGAGGTTCTCGGTGACACCGAAAAACGCCGACGCTATGACCAGTTCGGACACGCCGGAGTGGATGGAGCCGGTGCAGGATTCTCGTCGGCCGAAGATATCTTTGCCGCGTTCGGCGACATTTTCGGTGGCGGCGGCGGGGGAATTTTCGGAGACCTGTTCAGCGGTGGGCGCGGTGGACGTCGCGGCCGAAGAGGCAACGATGTCCGCGTCGATATGACATTGACGCTGGAAGAAGCAGCGACAGGCGTGACCCGCACCATTCGCATGCCGCGAAACAGTACCTGCAAAACATGCAGTGGTGCCGGCAGCCGTCCAGGAAGCCAACCCCAGCGTTGCAGCCAATGCGGTGGACGGGGACAAATTGTCCAGTCAGCAGGAATTCTAAGCGTTCAGACTACCTGTCCGGCATGTCGCGGAGCCGGTTCGCGAGTCGTTGATCCTTGTCCCGACTGTCGCGGTCAGGGCGTAGTTCAATCCGAAGTCAGCCTGGACGTTGATATCCCGGCCGGTATCGATGACGGCATGCGGGTTCGGATTCGCGGGCAAGGCGATCCTGGATCGAACGGAGCCCAGGCGGGAGACTGTTACTGTTTCGTTTCGGTCAAAAGCCATCGCATGTTTCATCGCGACGGCAGCAACCTGGTTTTGCAATTGCCGATCACTTACACACAAGCGGCCCTGGGAACGGAACTGGATGTTCCAACGCTGGAAGGTCCTGAGCGTTTGACAATTCCGCGCGGCACACAGTCTGGTGAAGTATTCAAACTGTCCGGACGGGGAATGAAGGATCCGCAAGGCGGCCGCACCGGGGACTTGCTCGTTCAAACGTTCATCGAGACACCGAAAAAAATGTCGGCGGAACAGGAAAAAATTCTGCGACAACTGGCTGAGCTGGAAAACACCGAAGTCCTTCCGCAGAGAAAAAAGTTTCTGGACCGGCTGAAAGAATATTTTACTGTGGCTGACGAGTAGACAGCCCGACGCGGCAGTAGAGATTCTTCGATTTGAGTTTTGATTTACATTTTTTCAAAAACGAACCATGAGCAAACCATCCGAATTCCCGGCTGATGACATGTTGACTGGCGACGACGATTTGTCGATGCAGGACCAGAGTGAAATCAGTGCAGACGTATCGTCGCAAAGTCCTGAGGAACGAATTCAGTCGTTGGTTGCCGAATTGGCGGAGACCGGGAAAAAAGCTCTGCGCTATCAGGCCGACATGGACAACTATCGTCGAAGGGCCCGGCGCGAAGCCGAGGACACTGCCCGCTACGCCGCGATGCCGCTCCTCACGGAATTGCTGGACGCCGTCGACAATCTGAATCGTGCGATCGAAGCCGGTCAGACTTCTCCAGACAGTACGGCGTTGGCCGAGGGAGTCAAAATGGTCGCCGGTCAATTGGCCCAAACGCTGGAGAACCACGGTTGCCAACAGATTGAAACGGTTGGTCAACCGTTCGATCCCAACCAGCACCAGGCAGTGCAGATGATTCCCAGCGACGATGTACCCGAAAATCATGTCGCCGCCGAACTGCGTGCCGGATTTCGCTTGCACGACCGGGTAGTCCGGCCAGCACAAGTCATGGTTTCCACCGGATCAAAGGCCTAACGTCGATGCCAACCTACGATTACATCTGTGATGCCTGTGATGAAAAACTGGAGATCTTCCAGAAAATCACGGACGATCCGATCAAGAAATGCCCGGCCTGCAAAAAGAACAAACTTGTTCGGCAGTTTGGCACTGGTGCGGCAATCGTCTTCAAGGGGTCAGGCTTCTACCAAACTGATTACCGCAGCGAGAACTACAAAAAATCCGCTGATTCCGAACGCAAGTCGGCGGATTCCGGCAAAGATAACGGAAGCAAAGAAGGCGGAAGCAAAGAAGGCGGAAGCAAAGACACTGGCAGCAAGAGCGACTCGACGACAAAGTCCGAAACCAAATCCGCTGACTCTGCTGCAACGACGCCGAAGAACAAACCGGGAAAACCCGACAAGTCTGACTAGGCTTTGTGGTAATTGCGGCTTTGGGTTGAGCGAAGTGGATCTTGCTAAAGATCCTGCAGCAAAGGGATCTTTAGCAAGATCCACTACCCAAAAATCATACAACCGAATTGGATTGGCAGGTTTGGCCTGGTTCCAGGAAAAACTGCAATCGCAATTATTCGCCCGTCTTGGTCGAGGCTGTTTCGGCCTGATCCGCGCTGGCATCCGCCCCTTCGCTGATCAACTGCACCATTGCATGACCGGCAGCCCGTTGCTCGGCCTGTTTCTTGTTTTTGCCCCAGGCAGATTCGAAACGGCGCGAACCGATCTGGACGGCAATGCAAAACGACTTGTCGTGATCCGGTCCCGCTTCATCGACCTGCACGTAAACGGGTGGTCGGCCATGGTCTTTCTGGACAAGTTGTTGCAACGCCGATTTGTAGTTGGATTCAATTTCCAGCTGGCTGGCTTCGTCTGCCTTGGCCGCAATGCGCGGCAACAGAAACTTCTTCGCGGCTTCCAATTCGGCGTCGAGGAAGACGGCCGCGATGACGGACTCGAATGCGTTGGCCAACAACGATGCAGGCAGATTTCCCCGTACGCCTACTCCCTTGCCGACGATTAACAGATCTTCCATTCCAATTTCGTGGGCCCATTCGGCGCAAGTCATTCGGCTGACAATCAGTGATTTCAGCTGGGTCAACTCGCCTTCCTGCCACGTCGTGAACCTGGAGAAAAGATACTCGCAGGTGCAAAAGCCCAGAACGGCGTCACCCAGAAACTCCAGACGTTCATTCGAATCGTCACGGGTATTGGCGCTGGAAGAATGGGTCAGCGATTCCAAACCAAGGTTGCGATTTTGAAAAACGTAACCAATCCGTTCCTGAAGTTGTCCCAAAGCCCATTCCGGGTCAACTTGTTCAAATTCGATCGCATCTGACATGAACGCCAAGCCCCTGAATAATACGGGTCGAGTGAAATTATCATTCCAGTAACTCGAACCACCAGTCCGGGCTCAACCCCGATTCGCGCCGATAACGCAAATCGGGGATGGTCCCGAAACAATTCTAGCACACAAGAAAAAAAATGGACAAGGAATGGTTTCAAACAGGTTTCTCGATTGGAAATCTTTCCAATTACACCTTAACCCATCTGTTAGTCATGGTCCGCGGTTTTTGAAACTGGTTTGGGCAACGCAAATGCCACAAAAACATCCCCCGGTTTTGTACCCGGTTTTCCTGCTCCACAAGCGGCAATGACCACGAATTGGCGGCCATCGACCATGTAGGTTGACGGAGTCGCATAACCACCTGCGGGCAGGGTCGCCTCCCACAAAACCGCACCAGTCAGTTTGTCGAATGCGTGGAATTTTTCGTCCTTGGTTCCGCCGACGAAAACCAAACCGCCTTTCGTAACAATCGTGCCGCCGAAATTTTCGGTTCCTGTCTGCGGTACACCACGGCTGGTCAGTTCATCAAATTCGCCCAGTGGTACTTGCCATCGAATTTCACCCTTGTTCAAGTCGATCGCCGAGAGAACGCCCCAAGGCGGTTTGCTGGCTGGAAATCCGTCCTGGTCGCGGAACTGAATGTAACCCTTCAAACCCAAAGGGTAAGCCTTGTTCTCGCCCGCCGGGGCCAGCGTCAAAACGTTCGGAATGTTGTTCGAGTTCACAAACAACAATCCCGACTCCGGATCGAAGGAAGCGCCGGACCAGGTCGCGCCACCATGAAACCCCGGCGCGATCACCGTTCCCTGAAGACTGGGCGGATTGAAATCCCCTCCATATCGCAAGTCGCGCAATTGATCCAGGACAAACTGCCTCGATTCGTCCGAGATGTCGGTGATATTGTTTTCGTCAAAGGTCGTTCTTGCGAACGGTGGAGGTTTAACCGGAACCGGTTGGGTCGGCCAGGAGTGTTCGCCCGGGACATCCGACTTGATCGCAGGCATTTCCCGAACATCGAAAAGCGGCTTCCCCGTCTCTCGATCAAAAACAAAAACGTATCCCGTCTTGGTGACTTGAACGGCAGCATCGATTGCCCGGTCCTCGTAATTCAACGTCACCAGGTTCGGATAAATCGGCAAGTCGTGATCCCACAGGTCATGATGCAAAGTCTGAAAGTGCCAGACGCGTTCCCCGGTTTTTGCATCCAGGGCAATCGTGCAGTTCGCAAACAGGTTTTCTCCCTCACGATCGCCACCGAAAAAATCAAAGGAAGCACTTCCCAATCCCGCAAAAACCAGCCCGCGTTTTTCATCGACGCTGATCCCGCCCCAGGCATTGGCACCACCCCGATCGCGCCAAGATCCATCACGCCATGTTCCGTTTCCAAATTCTCCGGCGCGAGGCACGGTATGAAACCGCCAGAGTTGCTTTCCCGTTCGAACGTCGAACGCCCGAATGTCTCCGGGGGCGGCCGGACCTGGGCCTTCACCACACGAGAAACCGAGCACCACGACATCGCCGCAGATCGCGGGAGCGGATGTCGAACCGTAGGGCATGTTTGAAAGATCGAGCTCGATATCTTCACGAAGATTCTTGACACCCGCTTCGCCAAACGCCGGATCAAGCAGTCCGGTTTGCGCATCGATTGAAAAAAGTTGCCCATCCGACGTGCCGTGCAAGATTCGACGTTCACCTTCCGGCAATCCATCCGACCACCACGCCACGCCGCGATTCACGCCGCCAGACGCCAGCGGCCATTTCGATTTTCCGTCTGCGAATGGATCGAACGTCCAGATGGTGTCGCCTGTTTTTGCATCCAAAGCGCACACCCGAAGATGGTTTGTCGTGAGGTACATCACACCATCGATTACCAGCGGCGTGCATTCGCAGGTCTTGTCCCCTTCGCCGGTATGAAAAGTCCAGGCGACTTCCAATTGATCAACATTTTCACGGTTAATCTGCGTGAGGGGAGAGTACCGTTGGCAACCCCGATCGTTACCAACGCCAATCCAGTTTTCGGTATTCACCCCGGTTTGGGCGAAACAACAGCAGCGACCGGCAGCGGACGCGACTATCGCCCAGCAGGCAATCGCGATTATCAGGCGGGTTGCACTGGCACAAACCGCAGTTGGACGGCCGGATTGCCGCAACCGGCTTGTCGCGAAAACCACTGGTCCATCAACGGCAGCCTTATTCGCCTTCACCGGCACTTTCCCATCGCTTGGCCTCTGCCAATTTCTGTTTGGACACAGTCAGAGTCGATTGCCAATAGTCCTGAATGGGATCGGTTTCCTCCGGCTTGACCCTTTCAAACATGTCCATGGCCAGCTGGATTTCCTCGCTCGAATCAGGATTGGCTGCGTTCAAAATCTGTCGCAACAGCATCACCCGCACGCGGTCAGAAAATGATTTGCTTTCCACTTTACCATAAATGTTTTGAAATCCCTCGTACGCCACGTTTTCAGGCGCTTCCTTTTCAGTCCATGCGGTTGCACTTTGATTGTAGATTTCTTCATAGGCCCCCATGACCTCCGACGGCTTGACCTTGTCTGCTCCAGCGAAATGGACCGGATATCTTCCGATTGCATCCAGGCAGCCGACAACATATTCCATGTCACTGGATTTCAGGCAAAGGTCCTTGATCTCGGCAGGCGATTTGCCCCACAGCCCTTGTTCCTTGAAACCGTATTTTTGCGACGGCGTCTTGGGCATGAACAGTTCGGGGTAATACCCATAAACCGTTGCGCCAATCACACCGAGCAAGATAACCACCAGAACAATCAGTCGAATCGCTTTGAAATAACGCATGCTTTTTTAGGTCCAAAAAATTTTGATAAAGTCACTCGGGTTTTCCTCATCAGGCCGCAGGCTGGACCCGATTTCGTTGCCGGGAGAACGGCACACATTCGAAACCATGTCATCCAATCACGACAGTTCGGCGTACCATTTTCGGCTGATCAATTGTAACCTGTCGCCGATTCCCCTGCACCGACCGGAAACGTTTCTCCAGCGGCAAGTCGCGCGCGGTCATACCGACATATTTCGGCCCTGGCCAGGAAGACGCCAATCCCTATTTTTCCCGGTTATTTTGCATTCGTTCGGCAATGAGAAACGCGAGCTCCATGGCCTGGTCGTAGTTTAGTCGCGGATCGACGGCGCTTTTGTAGGCCCGCGTCAAATCAACTTCGCCGACTTGCGAAGAACCCCCGACGCATTCGGTCACGTTGTCTCCCGTCAACTCCAGATGCACACCACCCAAAATCGAACCCATCCCGGCATGTACATCGAACGCGCCGACCAGTTCGGCAAAAACGTCATCGAAACGCCGGGTCTTGATTCCGTTCGAAGCGACAAACGTATTGCCGTGCATCGGATCGCAAGACCAAACCACGTTCAATCTGTTTCGTTGGACGACTTCAATCAACGGCAGCAGCCCCTCGCGGATTCCGGCGGAACCAAAACGATGAATCAGCGTCAGCCGCCCCGGCTCGTTCTCCGGATTCAATCGGCTGACAAGTGCAATCAATTCTTCGGGTCGAAGACCAGGGCCAACCTTGACACCCACAGGATTTCGAATACCCCGGAAATATTCGACGTGGGCACCATCGATCTGGGATGTCCTCATTCCAATCCACGGCAAGTGCGTTCCGAGGTTGTAGTAACCTTCGCGGCGAGGCACCGATCTGGTCTGCGATTCTTCGTATCCCAGATGAAGGCCTTCGTGTGACGTATAAACTGTCACTCCATGGCTGTCCCGAAAATTCGCGCCCTGCACAGCTTCCATGAACTGCATCGAGCGCGTAATCGACTGGACCATTTCCCGGTAGTCCCGCGCACGTTGCGAATCGGTCGGAAAATCCAGTTCCCAATATTCCGGGTGATGCAAATCCGCAAAGCCCCCGCCGACCAGGCTGCGGACAAAATTCAGCGTCATCGCCGCGCGTTCGTAACCGCGCATCAGCAAGTTCGGATCCGGACGACGATCGCTTTCGGTAAAGCCGCTTCGGTTGACGTTGTCGCCACGGTACACCGGCAAGGTAACGCCATCTCGAGTTTCAGTATCATCCGTTCGGGGCTTGGCATATTGGCCAGCCATTCTTCCCAGGCGAATCACCCGTTTCATCGAACCATGAATCAACACAAAGCTGAACTGGATCAGGACTTTCAGATTCCGAACGATCGCCCGGGTTTCGCAGTCCTCCAGCGATTCGCTGCAATCGCCGGCCTGCAACAGAAACGCATGGCCTTTGGAAACGGCCACCAACCCCGCCTTGAGGTCTTCGATTTCCCAGCTGGTAACGAGTGGCGGCAATCGACGAAGCCGTTTCAGGACCGACTCCAGTTCGACCGGGTCGCCGTAGACAGGTTGTTGAAGAGCTGGAAACCGGCGCCACGAATCGGGGCTCCAGTTGGAATGCGGGGATCGTTGCTGGTTCATTGATTATCGGGAATTTTCGATTTGATTCGGCGAATCGTCGTCGCCTGGATACTTCAATCTATTTGAAGCAACCGGGATTCGAAACAGGCAATCATGAGCTGGTATCGGCAAATACCACTGCTTCCTGAATGATTTGACCGGTACGAACCGGGTCAAGCTCGCGAGCTGATGCGGCCAGACGCGGATGAACAAACACCCGAACCTGTTTGACAAAGTCGTCGAATTGCCGTTTGGCCAGCGCTTCTACGACCGGCGAAACGCTCCCCAATGGTTTCCAGGTTCCCGCCCGCAAATCGCAAACATCGACGCGGAACTGGACTTCGAGTTTCGAAGGAGGCGCATCGACCAGAATTTCGTGAGCAAGTACTTTCTGGCCCAGACACTCTGTCAACCGTTCGGCCACGCAACGGGACAGCTGCACCAGCCACGAATACGGCCGATAGGCTATCGACTGAAACAACTCGGGATTTCCGGCCTGCCCTGATTGCCACCAGCGTTTGTAAAGCCGCCGCTGTGGACCAAACAGCGAATCCAGTAACGCCCGCTCGTCATGCCCGACTGCCGCGTCAATCAACAGTTGCCTTGCGCTGGCATCCGAAGAAATTACAAACGCCGGAACATCAAGGCTCTTCCGTATCGAAAACACCGCCCTTTGCAACATCGCCGTCGCACTTCGCACGGCGTGATGCCAGTAGACCTCGCTGAACATCACGTACCTCGAAAACACCATCATCTCCGCCGCCGTCTTGCCTTTGCTCGTGATTGCAAGCCGCGTGCCCGTTTCGTCCAGGCACAGACTTCCGATCAACCGCAACGGGTCAAAATTTCGGCCGTACGGAACTCCGGCGTGCAGGCTGTCCCGCGAAAGGTAATCCATCTTGTCCACATCGACCGGCCCGGAAAGCATCGAACAGGCAATCTGTTCGGCGCGATTTTCCGGCTGACCCAACAACAATCGCAGCACGTCATTCGGCTGCAGCTCCCAATCGTCCCGCAGCAGCCCCCGAACCTCGACTTGCGCCAGCCAATATCCGGCTTGCTCCTCATGCGTCGGAAAATCGTCAACGCCGAGGTCTTCAACCGGATGACACCAGGGCCAATGGCCGATGTCGTGAAGCAACGCTGCAACAAGGAAACATCCGGCAGTTCGACGATCGAAGAATTCGTTCACACCTTCGACTGTCGCCATCTTCTGAAGGAACAACAACGCCAATCGATAGGTCCCCAGCGAATGCTCGAACCGCGAATGAGTAGCGCCGGGGTAAACCAATCGTACCAAACCGAGCTGACTGATTTCCGCCAGCCTTCGAAACGCATTCGTATCGACCAACCTTTTCGCGCGGGGAGTCAGTGGCACATCAACCTGATCGGGAATTCGCACCAGCTGCGACGGACCATGCAGCGCCCGCAATTCATCGAGGGCCAACAAATCAGGCATCATCCACCGATCCACATTTGCCAAACCGGTTGCAGATCGATCTGGCTCATGATATTTCCCAAGCCAGGATCAACGCCCGGAGCTGCCGGTGGGAGATCTGCGGGAAGGTCAAGCGTTCCCGGAAAGAACCCAACACCCGCACAAAACCTCAACAACAACGAGCAGCCAAAATACAGACCATAGTGGACAAAACCCATGATCCAGTCCAAATCCAGTCCAAACACCGCCGCCGCCGATCCGATTCCCAACATCATCATCGATGCCAATATCCACGGGCCGAACCCCCACACGCTGCCGAATGCAAAATAGCCAGCCCACATCAACAACCAGGCCGCTGCATAAATCGCCGAGCAAACCAACACGCGATACAACAACGAACGCCCAACGAACGCCCCGGACTCCTGGGCACGCAAGAACGTATAGGCACCCAATACGCAAGCCGGAGCCAACCCGGTCAGAATCGCTGGAATCACCCAGAGCGGGATCGTTTTCGGATCTGGATAGAACTGTCGCATCAGAATTGCGACCATCAGAAAGCCGACGATGGTAACCGCGATCAAAACAATTTGAACCGGCGTCAGCACCGTTTCGCTTCGCCGAATCGGTTTGAGAACCAGTTTGCCCGTACTGTCTTTTGGACCAGCCGACTCGGGGGCGTGAAGAATGACTTCTTCGTTCTTGTCCGGAATTTTGATAACCGCTTTGCACTTGGGACAAGGCCCTTCGCGCCCCGCAAATTTGTCGCTCACATTGAAGCGGGACATGCACTTGGGACAGGTTACGCGAATCGGCATATGGTTTCTCCAGGCAATTCTGCCCGATTGTCAGTGAAAGATTCCGATGATCGATGCTCGGGGACCAGGCTGCCTGGATTATCAACTCAACTCAGCCAACTCGTTCTCGGTCAGAATTTTCATTCCCCGCGATGTCAGAGTTTCGCCGGCCAGACCGATGTTATCCACCATCAACGCAACGGCCTGGCGTTCCTTGTTGCGAAGCATCAAGGGGTAGGTCTGCACGAGATTCACTTCGGCTTGCAGCAAGGCATTGCAAACCAGCAACAACGGCTGTGGATCGTCGGGCAACTCGAGGGCAATCAAATCGCTCTCGATCATCGCCAACCCAGCCCGCTCGAAAATCTCGCGCCCCTGTTCGGGATTCGTCAGGACAAAACGAACGATACTGCATTCCGTCGAGTCGAGAATGTTTAGAGCCACAATACGAACTCGTGTGCCCCGGAACCGGCGAAGGACTTCCAGCAATTGCCCGACCCGGTTTTCGATAAACACGGTAAATTGCCGGATGGTCGGATAGTCCCGGCCCCGCGAGGTCGGCAACGCCACTCCGCCACCCGCATCTTCTCCCAAACTCATGTTTTCAGCCGCTTTCCAGTCAAAATCAAATTCCTGATTCCACCACAGTTTTACCCGCAACCGGGAATGAATGCGATTGCCGGGGCCTTGATTTGCAAGGCGAGGCAAGCCAATCTTTTCGGTTTTCCCCCGTTCGGTTCGCCAACTTTCCTGACTAAGCCGGTTTCCAGCCCATGAATCCGATTCCCATTCACCAACATTCCATCGAAATCCGCGTTCGGTACCAGGAAACGGACGGCCAGGGGCGGCTGCATCATGCCAATTTTATCAACTACTTCGAAGTCGGCCGAGTCGAAATGTTACGGGCCGCCGGGTGCAGCTATCGGGACCTGGAGGCCAGCGGAGTGATGCTGGTCGTGGTCGAAGTCCACTGCGAGTATGCGGGAGCCGCCCGCTACGACGACCTGCTGACCGTGGAAACAACACTTGCCTGGTCCAAAGGAGTCCGCATTCGTCACGACTACCGGATCATGCGC
>JAYVKA010000219.1:0-15829 GCA_043768885.1 Planctomycetota bacterium | reverse complement strand
GTTTCAATGTGGCAGCGAACATCGATTGAGAATCGCCAATTGCCAGACGGTTACGACTGGTTTGGCCATCGACAAGAAAAGCATGGCTCCATAGCCCAGAGTCGATGGAATCGGTTGTCGTTACCGAAGCGGCATTTGTTACCAGCCCTGAATTGTTGAACGCCTGAATCTCACCCACGGCCAATGCAAACTTGTCATCGCCAACTGAACGCGCTGCCAAGCGGGTTGCCGTAAAATGAATCTCCGACCAAATGCCAGGCTGGTAATTGGCCAACACCATGAAACGGTCGCCAGGATTGGGGAAATCGCATGCCTGCCAATCGGCCAGGAGACTGGTTTTTTCCTGAGCATCGACGAGTTCCAGTTTCCATCGAACAGGAAAAGCAAAACCCGGCGTATCCGGAAAATCGGTGGGCCTGGCCGGGTAGATTACGACAAACCCAACTTCGGCAGGCGTTTTGAGCTGTACCGAAACTGATTTCGGCGTTTCGGCCAAGGTCGCAAATTGACTGTGATATCCGTTGGTCGTCGAACCGGATTTGTCGAGCGGACCGGGAAGCGCATCGACTTTCATTTGCAATTCTCCGATCTGCTGATCGAGCGGGCCGACCGCTTTCACAATTTCTGATTCAAGCAGTTCCAGGCTCTCTTGAATCCGTTTCTGCTCCATGATCAACCTGTCCATTTCCGCCTGATCATTTGCCTCAAGTGGAATCGTCCGTTCGGCCCGATCGATTCCGGCGAACAGCGATTGCAGCCGATAATAGTCCTCTTGGGTAACGGGATCGAATTTATGGTCGTGGCATCGGGCACATTGGGCGGTGGTACTGACAAAAGCGTTCATCACAGTAGCAACCATGTCGTCACGATCGAGATTCCGTATTCGTTTCTTTTCCAACGAGCCTTCGGCGACTTCAATTTGCCCGACCCAGTCAAATGGCCCGGCGACAATCATCCCCGTCGCGACAATCGCTTCCCGATCATCCGGGAACAAAACGTCTCCCGCAATTTGATGCCGAACGAAATCGGTGTACGGAAGATCCTCATTCAATCTCCGTATGACCCAGTCGCGATAGCGCCAGGCGTTGGGTCGGATTTTGTCCTTGTCGAAACCATGCGTGTCACCATAGTGAACCAGATCAAGCCAATGCCGCGCCCAACGTTCACCATACTGGGGACTGGCCAGCAACTCGTCCACGATCCGCTCGTAGTGTCCATCGTCTGGATTTGCCGCGTACGATTCGATGACGTCGATCGGTGGAGGCAATCCGGTAAGGTCAAAATACAATCGACGCACCACCGTACGAGGATCGGCCGGTGGCGATGGACTCAGTCCCTGCTCCGACAACTTCCGCAGAACGAAATTGTCTATCCCGTTTCGGGCCCATGTTTCGGGTTCATCCACGTCAGGCACGACAATTGGCACCAGGGGACGCAAGGACCACCATTCCGTATTGACTTGGTTGCCAGGCTGGATTCGAAATCCGTCTGGCCATTTGCCACCGTCATCGATCCATTTTCGAATCGTTTCGATTTGCGACTCGGTCAACCCATTCCGTTGTTTGGGCATCGCAGCGTTCCCAAATTCATCGGGAGTTATCAACTTGACCAAATAGCTGTCGTTTGAGTTGCCCGGTTTGATGATGTCATCCAGTCTCGCTGATCCAGATTCCTCAAACGAAATTCCGCCACTGTCTTTTCCGTTGTGATGACAGTCCAAACAACGGCGATTGAGAATCGGAGCGACTTCACGTTCAAAAAACGAATCAACTTCCTGGCCAAACGACAAACTGCATGCGGCCTCAAATACAAGAAAGGCCAACGCCAGCCAACAGGCAGTGCGAGCCGAAAAGCATTTTCGCATCCCGATGTTCACCATCGCCTCGCCATGTTCTTTTACCCGGTCAAGTCTAGAAGCCCAGTTCCAAAGCGGAAACCCGCGATGCTGTCCAACCTACATGACTTGCAATATAACTGAACACGAAACCGTTATTCGATTTCGTTCGCGATGGCTGCAAATAGGCTGACAAACTTCCCCATGATTCGTTTTGTTCACACCGCCGATTGGCAGATTGGCATGAAGGCCGCGCATGTTGGTGCGGTGGGGGAGCGGGTGCGCGAGGAGAGGCTGGCGGCGGGACAGCGAGTCGTCGAGGTTGCAACCCGGAACAATGCGGGGTTTATTCTGGTTACCGGTGACACGTTCGAAGACAACGCCGTTGATCGGGTGCTGGTCCAACGGGTGGCAGATATTCTCGGGGCATTTGCCGGGCCAGTCTTTGTCATTTCTGGAAACCATGATCCGCTGGTCCCCGGTTCGGTCTGGGACCATCCGGCCTGGAAATCGCAATCGAACGTTTCGATCATTCGCCAGGCCATACCGATTCCGCTCGACGGTTGCACGCTCTATCCAAGTCCGTTGTTCGAAAAATATTCGCAAAAGGATCCGACTCGCTGGATCGATGCCGGACAATCAAATGTGATTTCGATTGGAGTTGCACACGGGACGGTGGAAGGGATCGCTCAGGACGAACCTGATTATCCAATTCCCCGCGATGCGTCGAAGCGATGTGGACTGGATTATTTGGCAATCGGCCATTGGCACTCGACTGCGACGTACAACGACGCGGCGGGTGTGCCGCGCATGGCCTATAGTGGCACGCATGAAACCACCAAGTTCGGTGAACGGGACAGCGGTAATTGTTTGCTGGTTGAAATTGAAAAGCGAGGCGCGGTACCGAAGTTGACTCCGATTCGCACCGGCGGTCTGACGTGGTTGTCGATGGAAGAGGATTTGAAGGAACCCGGTGACCTTGCACGAATCCGGCAATCGATCGAAGCGCAAACTGATGCAGCGATTTCGCTTTTGAGCCTGAACTTCCGGGGGTTTGTTTCTCCCACCGACCAGACGGAGCTGGCCCGCATCGATGAAATTGTCCGGGCCCGGTTCCTGTATGGACGGGTCGATTCCTCTGCGCTGATTCCCCGCCCTGAAGACGACCAGTGGCTCGCAAAGGTTCCGGCTGGTGTGATGCGCGAAGTCGCCGTGCGACTGCAGGAACTGGCTTCAACAGCGAACATCGCTGATCGACCGGAATATGCGACGCAAGAAGTTGGGAACCGCGCGATGCTGGAACTTTATCGATTGGTCGAAGAGGGTCAGTCATGATTCTTCGGTCGATTCAACTCGAAGGCTGGCGATGTTTTGCCAGTGAAACCCAAGTCGGTCCATTCGCGGATGGCTTGAACGTTATTCATGGGCCAAACGGCATTGGCAAATCAACTTTGATGATGGCACTGGTTCGCGGTTTGTTCGACAGCCATGGCGTCGGAAGTGCTGATATCAAAAACCTCCGCCCATGGGGCCGATCGCTGAATCCAAAAGTCGTTATCGAGTTCGACGAAGCAGATACGGGCTATCGGCTGGAAAAGCAGTTTATCGGTTCAACCTCTTCACGCTTGAGCCGAAAAGAGGGTGGACGATTTGTTCCCCTTGCCGAAGGGCGTGAGGCGGATGATCGGGCACGGGAAATTCTGGGAGGCGAAGCCCCAGGGCGAGGTGTTTCCGATCACCGGCATTGGGGACTGGCCCAGATTTTGTGGGCTGCCCAGGGCCAAATCAAACTTGATTCTTTGGCGACGGGAACCCAGGCCACAATCCAGGAAGCATTGGGCAGCCAGGTTGCCGGGCCTGGAGCAGAAAAGCTCGAACAAAAAATCGCAGACGCGTTCGGCCAATTCTTTTCGCCTACCGGAAAATTGAAAACCGGCGCCGCCGCGCCAGCCATCACCGGATTGCAGTCCAGACTGGATGCGGCTCAGATTGAACGACGCGACTTGCTGGTCCGGCTGGAAGAGTTTGACTCGGCCCGAAGGAAAATCGAAGACCTTCGCGGGCAAACCGAACAGGCCAAACAAAACGAAGCCGATTTGTCGGAACGATTGAAGATTGCCCGCACTCAATCACAGGCCTACAGGGAACTTTTGGCGCAACAGAAACTGCATCAACAGGAAGCGGCCGCCGAGGAAGAGCGATACCGCCACCTGAAAGACAGGATCGATTCGATTCAGGCGACGCGAATGGATACCGAACAGCTCAGCCAGGTGGCCAAGCGAATTCAGGAAGAATCACCGGCGAATGCAAGACTTGTTGAACAATGTCAAAAGGAGTTTGAGGCAGCCAAAAGCGGTTTGGCAGTCGTTCGGGCGCGAAGAAACGGGATCAAAACGATCCGCCAACAAGCCGAACAGGCTGGCCGGTTTTCGCAAGCGATCGAATCCGCCGTGTCCCTGAAAAAGCAACTGGTTCAGGTCCAGGCCACTTGCGACGAACATTCGAAATTGTTGCTGAAGCGCGACGAGTTAATCGCTCCTGACAAGAAAACCCTGGCCGCGCTCAAAAAGGCCGCCCGTTCGCGCGACGATGCTCGAATGCGACTGGACGCTGCCTTGATCAAAGTCACAATTACTCCGGAAACCGGCTCGCAGATCGAAATCGTGTTGGCCGAGGAACCGGGAACGCATCCGCTGCAACCAAACAAGGCGTTTGATATTCAGGGAGCTTCCGAAGTCGCGTTTCGAATTCCCGGCGTCGGCAGTTTTCGGGCGACGGGACCGACTGGATCGGTTGATGAGTTGTGGGAGGCATTGGAATCCTCGCAAGCGACGATACAAGAACTGACCACAGGGTTCGGCTCGTCCGATGTAGACCAGCTGGAATCCCTGTTCGCCCAATCGCAGGAATTGGCGGGGCAAGTTGAGCGGGCGGAATTGAAACGGGATACGCTCCTGAACGGACGGTCACTCGAAGCCCTGCGATCCGAATTGGCCAGGGCCATCGCCATACGTGACGAAATTGTTGCGGTAGAGCCTACATGGAAAGACAACCCGCCGTCTGCGGAGGAGCTGCACCAACAGGCCAACGAACTCGAACGAAGTCATTCAACAGATACTGATCGGGCCGAGGCGGAAAACGAGTTGGCCCAACAGAGCCTGCTGCGCGTACAAAAGAAGCAAGCCTTTCTGGAGAACGAACTTCGCAATGCCGAAAACCAAATCGCTGCCGCCAGCAAGCGACTGGAATCGCTGGTCCGTGACGGATTGGACGATGCGCGGCGACGCGAGAGTCTTGGCAGGATTGCGATGCAACAGGACGTTGCCAAAGGAAAAGCCGCTGAGTCGGAAGAGAAATTGAAAGAGTTTGGTGATGACCCAACAAAGAAGGCGGAGCTACTCGACGCTCAGCTCGCCGCAATTCGCGGGGATGCTGTGGGGGCCGATCGCAAGTTGAATACCGAACGGGGACGGCTGGAACAAATCACAGCCGAAGCTCCCTACACAAAGGTTGCGGCGATCGAAGAGGAAATCAGCCGGTTACAGGAAGACATTGCCCGACACAGTGTGCAGATCGATGCGGTTCGCCTGTTGTTTGAAACTCTGAACCATTGCAAACAGAGCGTCATGAAATCGGTGCTGGATCCGGTTCGCAAACGGGCCAGTCAGACGCTGCTTCGCATTGCCGGGCCCCGATTCGGCGACATTCACTTCGATGATTCGCTGCTGCCGAAAGGGGTCGCGCCACATTCAACGGAGGAAGCGGTGAACCTGGAACAGCTGTCGGGAGGCGAGCAGGAACAACTCTATTTTGCCGTGCGTTTGGCGTTGGCCGATGTTGCGTTCGCCGGAACGCGCCAGTTGGTTGTCCTGGATGATGTGTTCACGTACACCGACGCTTCGCGGTTAGCGAGAATCGTTGCGATTTTGGACGAAGCCGCCGATCGATATCAAATCGTGCTGTTGACCTGTCATCCCGAGCGATATCGCGGATTGCCCAACACAAAGTTTTTCGATCTGGAAAAAATTGTGTCGGAAGGCGTGTAAGACAGTCATCGTGGCACAGTGCTTCCAGCCTGTGAATGCACGGTCTCACAGGCTGGAAGCACTGTGCCACGTAGACCTTTGTTATTGACCGATTCGATTGATCGGTTCGCCCGATTCGAGTGACTCCAGCTGGCCGATCAGAATTTGTGCGTCGGAGTGGGCTCGTTCGATCCAGATTGACGACAGGGATTTCGGAAGCCCTTTGGCGTCGAAGGCGTCTCGGTCGATGCAAGCCAGAACGCCATCCACGATGCGACGATTCAATTCCGGGTTGGCACTCCACTTGCCTGTCAAAGAAGCCAGCATGGTGGTCATCGAACGGATCAGAACCTGGTGACGGGAGGCCATTTGCTCGTCGGTATAGAAATCGTGTTCACTGTGATAGTCGTCGAAGCGGGGCTGATCGAATGCAAACCGGCGGGCGACCGAGCCGTTGGGTAACCACGACAGGAACAGATCGGTCCACTTTTCGATGCTGCGGCGAAGTTGGTTGATTCGGTCGAACATCAATTCGTTGGCGGCGCGGCCGGTTAAGAGTAATCGCAAAGTCCGGTTGCGGGCTTCCATATGGGCGAGGAAAACGCTGTGAGCCAAACCTGTCAACTCGCCGCGACCGCTCGCTTCATCGAGCGACACGAGGATCGCTGACCAGATCCGTGTCAGCATTTCGGCGGCGACAATTTCTTCGACGACGATTTCGATCGCGGGCCAGGGGTTGTGCGATTCGTCAGGATGGCGAATATCGTGATCAAAAGTTTTGAGAGCCATATTCCAGCGGGCGAGGCGGCTTTTGCTGCCGGACCAGTAACTGGCGGCGACCATTCCTTCGACCCGCTGCGAGCCGTGGATGATGGCGCTCGAGTTGAGAGCCAACCAGGCTGCGATTTCGGTTTGCTGTCGGGCGTGCATGGGGTCGTCTCGATTGCTTGCGGGAAGGTGATTGCGGGAAAGCGTTGTATGAAAAAGCCAGCATCGGAAACTGGCTGCGGAGGAGGTCGGTTTGCCGCCGGTTGGATCGTCAGGTCGGAGGTCGTCGGTTCCAGCCGGGCGGCTTTGGTTGAAAGAGTTCTTTCGCAACCGGCGGGCCAAAACTTTCTCAGGGCATCTACGCCGGCATGCAAACCCAGAATATTTCAGCAGTTGCGCACGATCTGACTGTTGTGGAACGATGTTGCCAAATCGCAACGCGTTGCATCCACGCAACAAACATGAGCCTTTGCCGCAACGCGACTCGCCCGAAACAACACGGCTTTTGTCGAGTTTGGATTCGACTCGTGGCGATTCTAGGGTCGCTGGCTTTTCAAGCCTTCTTGGCGTCGTACAGTGTGATTCCAAATTGCGTTTTTGCGAACCGTTCCCTTGTTTTGATGTCGATGATTTTCAATTGTTGAACAACCATCCCAATTTGGAAGTTGACGACATTGATTAATGTCTGGAATACGCCGCCTGGCGAATCGAAGAGCGAGACGTTGGGCTTCCGGCAACATGACCATACTAATTGTCATCGACATGAACTTTTCGCCTCAATGGGTGACGGTTCTGACCGAGAATGGCTGGCCTGCTGTGCATTAGTCCGTTTGTGGTGACCCGCGGGCTTCAGATGCCACGATCTTGAATTGGGCACAAGCAAACAATCGCGTCGTGTTGACACACGATCTGGATTTTGGAACGTTGTTGGCCTTGACGTATTCTTCGGGACCAAGCGTAATCCAGGTTCGCAGCCAAAACGTATTGCCATAAGCCTTGTCGCTGGTCTCCATCGGCGTGATTGAGAATCGGGAATAGACGGACCCGTACCAGCCGCCTTGCTGGCGGTTTAACTCGTCCAGCAGAACGTCCGTCGTCGCGTCCTCCTGGATTCCTGCGATTCCGCTTTGGACTGAACAATGATCGTTGCGATCTCACTAATTCGGCTGCCGTCAAACCGGTTTTTCGCCGGGCTGAAATTCGCCCCTGTTCGCGCCCCTGAAGAATGTTGAAGGAGAGCACCCCAAATCCGCTGTCCGATTGTGCATGCAAAGACGTTGCGGCAAAAATCGGCGCGCAGAAAACAATCGCGTAGACAAAAACGTGCTTCGGCGATGCGACGGGCAAATCGAATGTGGGAGACGGCTATTTTTTTTCAGCGGGTTGTGTTGAAAAAACATCGCCCGATCGCAGGACATGGGTCCGAATTTCGCGGGCGGATTGCAGCTGGCCGGCTTCAGCTTTTTCGACTCGTGCTGATCGGGCGTCCAGAATAATTACGCTGCCGTCACCAAAAGCGCGAATTTCGCTGTTGTGAACGATGATTGCCGTTCGCTCGCTGACACCGACTCCGAGCCGGTCGGGATGGTCGAGCACTGCGCTTAACAGGCGGTTCAATCTTTCCCGTTCGACAAAATGCTGATCGACAATCAGGCTCGGAGTCAAACCCAGTCCCGTTCCCATTGGCGTGTTGCCCGAACAAATCGCCTGCTTCTCCGGCGAGTCGGTGATCATAAGATCGGACATCACGGCGGCCCCCGCACTTGTTCCGCCAATCACAGTGCCGGCATTCATCCGATCATGGATGGATTTCACGAGATCGTGTTTTTGCAAGTCGGCGATCAGCAGTGACTGGTCGCCGCCCGAGAACCAAATCAAATCGGCTTTTTCGATTTTCGACCTGGCCGCAGCCGGATCATCGAACTCGACGACTTCCACGTTTGCCGCGCCCTGGTCACGGAATTCCTGGGCCGCGTCTTGACCACGATCTTCCATTTGCGATGCCTGGGGCAACACAATTACCCGGATTTCGGCTCCGCCGGCCATTTCGATTATGTTCTTGAACAACCCGTCGGGTAATCCGCCTCCGCCCACGGCGACGATCGTGCCGGGAATCGGGGTCGCTTCAATCGCCGGAGTTTGAGCAATTCCCGTCGAGCCCTTGGCAAGAACCAGGAAAGCCAAAAAAACAAGGAACATCGGAATTCGACAACAGCTTGGATTCATACTCTTGATTCTCAATTTGAAACCTGGCGATGAAATTCGTCTCAAAAATGGACGGGAAACAAGGCTTGGCGACTGACTGAAAACAGCTCGCTTCGAAAACTTGCGTGAAAACGGCACTTTCCAGTTTTTTTTACGAAGTTCGACTGAATGGCACGGGCATTGCGTTAAGTCCATTTCAGAACGGATGTCGTTCTTCTCTCCAATCTCTCCCGATTCTTGCCTTGACGCATCCGTTCTTTTTTTTCTTCCTTTTTAATGGTGACTGACTAACGCAAACTAGCCAATCACCTCTTGCCTAAAAGGCCGGTCCTCTCTCCCGGGGACCGGCTTTTTTGTTGCGCTGTCAATTATTCTCCGTCGGCCGGTTTCTCGGGCATCGCGCCAACCAGTGGCTGGACGTTTTCCCGAATCCAGATGTTGCGGAACCGCATCGGGTTACCGTGATCCTGGATATCGAAGGGAAGTTTTTCCGTATGGGCCTTGTAAGAAGCAGGTTGATCCCAATAGGTGCCCCCCTCGAGTTCAAAGTGGTTTTGGACAAGGATTCCGTTTTGCAGAACCGTCACGGCGGCCGGTGTGGTTACGATTCCCTGTTCGTCGAAACGGGGAGCCCTGAAGATGATGTCATAGGTTTGCCACTCGCCAGGTTTCCGACAAGCGTTCACGATCGGTGGCTGCTGTTTGTAGATCGAGGCACATTGTCCGTCGAAATAAGTCTGGTTTTCAAACGAGTCGAGAATCTGGACTTCGTACTTTCCCATCAGATAGATCCCGCTGTTGCCCCTTCCCTGACTGGCCCCATTGACTTCGGAAGGCGTCGCGAACTCGACGTGCAACTGGCAATCGCCAAAAGCCTGTTTCGTTTGGATTGTGCCACCACCAACCTGCGTGTAGCCGTTCTCGACAATCCATTTGTCACCTCCATTGAACGCATCCATGTTTGTTCCATCGAACAGTACGATTGCGTCTGATGGAGCAGTCGACGCATCGCCCGGTGTTACCACCGGAGGTTCGGGCCAGACAACATCGCTTTTGTATTCATCGTTGGCAACGTAATACCAGCCACCCAGGGAAATTGAAAAAATCGCTGCCAGGCCCGTACAGGCCCTGACGGAAATGGTTCGTCGCATGTCGCGGACTCCGGTCGAAAAAGTAAAATTGTAGCCCAATCAGATCGGGAACCCGGCTATTGTAATCATGAACGCATGACCAATGGGCGACCAGGCATCGCTCGAAATGGAGCGGCCAGGCTCATGCCGACTCCATGATTCTGATTCTTCCGGTTGATGCGACCGTTCTCTTCAGGAAATCCCCGGATTCGGGGTGGTTTTCCACCGTTTGGCCGGGAAGTTCAAATTCGAATTTGGGTAACTTGCAGGTCCGATCGATGCCAAATCCCCCCGATTCAGCATACCGGCAGATTCTTTCAGGAATTTGCGTGACAACCGCCTCGCCATTTGGCCTTGAGAAGTATGGCCCAATCTGGAGTTACAGAACGTGGCCATTTCCAAACAGGACGGAACTTGTCTGTTCGAATTTCGAACGGGCAGATTGTCCTGACACAACAACAAAAAGACAAGAAATTTCCATGTCCTGGATAAAACAGAATCGATTGAGGCGCGCCAATTCAAATAGCGCTGTGAAACCTGAGTACGACGTCCTTGAGAATCGTCGTGTTCTAAGCGCGGACGGGTTATGGTCACCACCAACAGAATGGACCCTTTTGGATTCCAGTTCGCAGTTTGAAAGTGAAGGCAGGTTATCGTCCGTCACAAAATCGTATGACGTCGACGGCGATTCCGTCGCGGATTTCAGACATAACGCCTACTTCCAGCATGGTGAGTCTGGTGTCATGCAAGGCTTGAATCAGGAAGGCCATTTTGTCGATGGCGACAACAATTACGTGTCCTGGAATTCAGCCCTGATGGACATGGACGGTGATGGAACATTTGACTCCAAAAACCATTCCGACTTTACTTACGATGCTGCCTGGACAATGCAATCGGTAAACTCCAATTACAAAGAACTGCAGAACGGCAGTTTGGAAAACGTTTACGTCTCGGCTGAAAACTACGATGCCAACGGAATGCTGCAGTCATCCACTTCGGAGCAATGGGCCGACGGCAGTTTGGTATCAAGGCAGATATCGGTCTATGAGTTTGACGAGAGCGGAAGTCTGTCGTTGACAGTCGTTGAAAATGATGAATTGGGAGATGGCGTCATCGACAGTCGTCAAATCGACACCTATACCTATGGCGAGGCCGATTGGTCAATCCTGACTGAAGTCGATTCAAACGCTGATGGTACGATTGACGAATCATGGACTTCCGATTCGTCAGATTGGAATTGCTACTATTGCGGTACCGAAACACAACGAGAGCTCACGCCTGATTCCGATGGGGCCCCTGAACCGAGGCTTGAGATTCCTGGCAGTGATTTGAATCCGGGGCTTGCACTTGCAACGACTTCATTAGCACCAGTTCCATCGAGGATGGCCAGCAACGAACTCGACGCGCCAGTATCAATGACTGCTCCGGAGATTTCTGTTGACGTTGCCATGCAACAACCCGGCCCTGTAGCGACTGGAAGCCGGTTAATCAACGATCGTGTCAACGCAAAGATCGATGCATTGGAACCACAAAACTCCGTGAACGATACCTGGTTCGCCGGTTTTGAACTTGTGGATTTGGATGGCGACTTCTCGAACGAAATCACGCTGAAAAGGCGATAAAAGGACGTCGGTGATTTAGTCAGCCTTACCGCCCTCCCCGCCTTTCTGCCTCCGACAATTGCTCGGGGACACTGGGCGGGGATGGGAAGGTTTCGAATCGGCCTAAACGGTTTCGTATTTGACTGGGCAATCGGGGAGCGACTCGAGAAAAACCCGCCCGTAGCGTTTGGTTCGGATGCGGGGATCCAGTACGACGACAATTCCGTGGTCGGTTTGGGATCGAATCAGTCGGCCAAAGCCCTGTTTGAATTTGATGACGGCTTCGGGCAACTGATAGTCATTGAAAGGATTGCCGCCGGCTTCGCGAATCGCTTCCAGCCGCGCCTCCAGCAACGGATGGTCCGGGACGGAAAACGGCAAACGCGTGATGATCACGTTTCGCAATGCGTCTCCCTGCACATCGACGCCTTGCCAAAAGCTGTCGGTGCCGAAGAGTACGCTGCGGGGCTGGTTCCGGAAATTTTCGAGCAGCTGGTTTCGCGGCGTCCCCTCTCCCTGGCTGTGAATCGGCATTTTTTGACTGACCAGCCACGGAGTCATGTCGCTGACCGTGCGGTTCAGCATTTCGAAACTGGTGAACAAAACGAAGGCGTGCCCATCGGTCTGCAAAAGGTATTTTTTGATCGCATCGACACATTGCCGCTGATATAGTTGCCGGTCGGACGCAGGATCCGCAAGATTCGTAACGCAAATGAGCTTGCATTGGTTGCGAAAGTCGAACGGGCTGCCCAGTTGTGCAGTCGAAGCACCGGACAAACCGATTCGACTGGAGAAAAACTGGAAGGAGTGCTGTTTGCCCGCAGCGATTGTCGCGCTGGTCAAAATGCAGCTGTCCGTTTTCTCAAACAGGTGCTCGCGCAGGTGCGGGCCGACATCAATTGGTGCCGAAGCCAGTTTGATGTTATTGCCGCGCCGTGTTATCGATTGTTCGATCCAATAGACACCACCCGTGTCAGCCTGACGTCGCCAATCATCCAACACCCCGGCCAGCGCGACCAACCGATCCGATGCCGAGGTCAACTCCTGTCGCTCTCCGGCGTCTTCGATTGTCACGGCGTGGCCTTTTAGTTTCCGGGCCAGCAATTTCATGGGTTCACCCAGCGGATCGTTAACGATGCCCCTTTCGTGAACGCGAATGTTTTTGCTGGAAGCGTCAACGCCGCGGCGTTTGCACCACGCTTCGACGTCGTCAAAAAACTCATCGCTTCGGACGGAACACTGCAAGACAAGTTCAGCGGCACCCGGAACCTTGTGGCGAACGATGATTCCCTTTTGGGTGGACGGGTTGTAGACACGGTTCAACGTGTAATTGACCTGGCTGCGGGAAATGCTGATGCCCAGATGATCGCTCGCCACGTTTTCGATCGTGTGGGCTTCGTCCAGGATTACGGCGTCGTAGTCCGGCAGAATGCTGACGTTCAGCCGCCGAAGTGCCAGGTCGCTGAAGAACAGGGCGTGATTGACGACGATCAGGTCCGCGTTTTGTAGACGTCGTCTGGCACTGAAGTAAAAGCAGTCTTTGTAGGATGGGCAGTTGCGACCGAGACAATTGCCGGTCTCGCTTTGCACCTCTTCCCAAACCTGTCCCGAAGGCCGAAACGGCAACGACGCACGCGAACCGTCTCTGGTATCAGCGGTCCATTTGTGAATTTGGCTGAGCTGGTCCAGGTCTTCGCCACCGCTGAACAACGATTTCGAACGCTTTATCGCACCGTGCATCCGGCGCAGGCTGATATAGTTGCCTCGTCCTTTTGCCAAGACCGCCGAGAACTCGATTGGCATCAGGCTGTTCAGCAGCGGGATGTCTTTCGTGATCAGCTGTTCCTGAAGGCTGATCGTGTGCGTGGAAATGATGATGCGGCGTTTCTTCTGTTTTTCGTCCGGTTCATCAGCATCGTCCGATTTGGTCGCAGGTGCCTTGGCCTGATCGACCAGACTGAGAATCGCAGGGACGAGATAGGCAAAACTTTTGCCGACGCCCGTGCCGGCTTCGACGATCAAATGTTCCGGCTTGGCCATCGCCTGGCGAACGCGGCTGGCCATTTCCAGCTGTTCGGGACGGGTTTCCCAGCCACGCATCCGGCGGGAGACGGCTCCGTCAGGTCCCAAAATGTCAGCGACAGACAGCATCTTTGCCACTTCGGCCGAAAAAAACAAAAACGACCAGACAACGCCGTCTGGCTCTGCAAATCGGGGGCAAATCGCTTATGCGAGTGACTTCGGACAGTTTCTTTTGAAACTTTTCGAATTGTTTGCCAGGATTAGAATGACTGGAACGAACAGTTTCGACAACCGACCACCAATTTTGTCCGGCGATCTGGCCAAGCGGACAAGTCAAAAGGGAATTCCAATGGACGAAGAAATTATTGCCGTCGTAGCGGTGTCATTAATATTTGGTGGTCCGGTTTTGGCCATTATCATCAAATCAGTACTGAAAACCGTTGAGCGAATGGCTCGTGATCACCAGGAAACAGTGCTTCGCATGAAGATGGTTGATCGCGGGTACAGTGCCACTGAAATCGAGCGCGTTTGCCGTTTACCCGAAAGCGATCGGCAACGGGCAGCCGTTGACGACTGGGTTCCGGTGATGCCGGCCAAGCCCGCCAAAGTCTGATTTTCAGAACGCATGCCTGCCTGACAAGGCGGACATTTTACATCAGATCTTCCAGCGATTTCCATTGAACATCGCTGCGCGAAGAGAGCCGTCGGGCCAGTTCAACGCAATCCGAGCGCGTCTCCAGCATTTTGAACGCGATTTCGGCCAACGAAACATCTTCGGTCTCGGTCGCGATGACCAGGTCTCCGGTGGTGGCAGCGACCACTTGGCCGACAACGCCCGTCTGGGAAAAGATTTCTTCAGGAACCCTCGTACTTTGGACATGTTGCGGGATGCCGACCATCATTCGGGTAGGCCCTCCGCAGCCAGCGAGCATCGGCATGGATTGCGTGACCATTCGCGAAATTTCTTCGCCTGCCGACCCTTTCGCGGAGGCCAGGTATTCGCCAAACGCACTGTCGATATCGATCTTGCGACCAGAGGCCGCAAGTTCGCTTCGCACTGCCTGCCCAACCGCATCAGGCAGGTAGCGTCTGGCAAAGCTGGCGTTTTGCAACAGGCTCCAGAAATCACCTGCGGGTTGAACCAGCTCCACGTAGATTCGACGTTCGATGTTGTCGAGAATGTTTTCCAGTTCTCCGAGCAAAGATGCCGCCAGCTTTTGCTGAAGACCGTTGAATTGTTTCAAAAGGGCTCGCTGGTTCAATTCGGCGACACCCGTCTGAATGGAAACGGAAACATCTTCTTTCATCCGGCCAACATCCGACTTCAGTGAATTCAGCCGGCGGACAACGTATAACAGCAGTTCGCAAACCGCGCGTTTTTCGATTGCAGCGTGGCGGTTTTCATGCAGTCGACGTGCCGCAGTTTCCGCCTGGGATTTGTCGTCGTTCGCGTCTTTCGTCCGCTTGCGCAAGGCCTTGAGTACGGCCAACATGTCGGCATTGTCATCGTTCAATGCTGCAATTTCGGCGGACGTCGATGACCGGTTCTGCTCGACGAATTCCGTCATTCGCTGAATCATCGCCAGTGCAAACAGGAACGAAAGGCGATCGTGCCTGAAACAGTCCATCACAGCCCGCTCGACTTGTTGGCAAAGCAACTTGCCATGAATCGCCAGTTCGTCGGCCAGGTCTTCGTTCATTTCCGACAACGGCGACTTGCCATCCTTGAGAGGTTCGCCAATCAGCGAGTCAAGCTCTTCAAGAAGTTCACGCCCGTTGTTTTCCGGGATCGACCGGTCGATGGCCCACCTTGCCAGTTTGTCGGCAAGCGGCGCGGAGCCAGTCTTGGGTATAAACTTCGAAGTGATCCCGCGAACGAATCCGGCCAACGCCTTTGGTGCCGTGTTGGTTTCCAGTGCCGCCACGGAATTGGGAGCCGCGATATGACCATCGACTTCCATCCATCGCTTCAACAGGCTTTCCTTGAAAAAGCCGGCCAACAATCGCTGACAGGAATTCTCGCCGGTGCCAACTGACTCGACACCAAATGACCGAAGCGCAAAATGCTCAATTTCGTTCTCAAGTTTTCGGCAATTGTCAAAAAACGATGCCGACGGGCTGAAAATATTCAGATACAGATATTCCGAGATGGCATCCAGTGAGCGATTCCAGGTGTTACTGTCTGCATTGTCGCCGAGATGCAGGAAGTAAGGAAAATCAACTGGAGCATCATCGTCAATCGGC
>JAYVKA010000218.1:0-3474 GCA_043768885.1 Planctomycetota bacterium | reverse complement strand
GTTCGAGATGTCGGGTTGCGATTCCAGCCACGGCTGGCAACCATTGACCCCGTTCAGCAAATCCAGTTCGACGATTGCCATGACGGGCGTGTTGGTATTGGCATGGACGGTTCCGGCCCGCTCCAGAATTTCGTCCACGGATCCGTAAGCCAGCAGCAGGCCTTGCTCGATAATCGCGACCTTGGTCGAAATCTCTGCCAGTTCAGTCAGGATGTGGCTGCTGATCAAAAGTGATTTTCCTTCGGCTGCCAGTCCGTTGATCATCTCCTTGAGTTCAATGCGGGCTCGCGGATCCAGGCCCGCCGCCGGTTCGTCCAGGATCAAGACGGCCGGATCATGGACCAGTGCCCGGCCCAGACACAATCGTTGCTTCATCCCCTTGCTCAACCCGTCCATGGGTTTGTCCAGCATGTGTTCGATGTGCGTAAAATTCGCGACGCGGCGGATTGCGCGGGTCCGATCCTGGCCAGACAACCCGTAGGCCCGTGCGTAAAAGTCGAGATACTCGATGCACGAGACGTTTGGATAAGCACCGTAGGAATCGGGCATAAAACCCAGCCGGTAGCGAACACGGTCTGGGTCGTTCACAACGGAGAACCCGTCGATAAACGCGTCTCCCACATCGGGTTCGTCCAGCGTCGACAAAATCCGCATCGTCGTGGTTTTCCCAGCGCCATTTGGACCGATGAATCCGACAACTTCGCCAGGCTCGACGCAAAGGCTGAGGTCGTTCACGGCGCAGGTTGATCCAAAGAACCGGCTAAGCCGGTTGATTTCGATCGCGTGTTTCGCGGTTGTCAGATGGTAGTTATTTCCAGCGTCCATGAATCAAGTGAAAATCGTGAGAGTATTTCGTGCCGGCGTTCAGTTGGCCGGCCTGTTTCCAGTTGTCGGTCATTCCCAGCCATGCTCCGACCGGAACGGAATTGACGATGGCGGCGGGGTTGGTCATCAGGCCGGGCAGCCAAACATCGCCAAAGGCCTGCCACGATCGTTGATCGGGATAGTAATCCCAGTTGTTGGAGGCCGTCCGCCCCCACCCCCTTGACCGCGATCCCAACAATTCCTTTTTCAGCAATTCCAGTTGGCCCAGTCGGTGATCGGAATTGACGATCATCTGGCCCAAAGAATTGACCAATTGCGCGGAATTGATCGGCTTCAATTCAACCGTTTGTCCGTCGTCCAGCTGTTCCAGAATTAACCAGCCGTCATCGGTGTTGGCAACAAATGGAGACAGAATTGCACCAGTCTGATTGATTACCTCCCAGTATTCGCTGTCGTCAGATGGTTTGGTGATGCTCAATTGCGAATCAGTCTGGTTCGGCTCGGCCAGTGCCAGTTGATGAATGGTCCTGGCCCGAATGCCACCGCCGGAAAACTGCTGGGTATCTCCATAATGAGAGGTTCGCGATTCGTATCCCGAACCCAAATTTGGGAAAACCAGTTTGTGATCGTCAAAGACATAGCTGCCTGGCGACGTTCCGGAATAGACCGTGAAGTGCGTTTTGGTGAATGCCCGGCCCGACACATTGTCCATTCGGGTAACACTGAACCGGACGGCGCGGGTACCGAGTCCCTCAGAGACTATCGCGAAAACAAGCAACCCTACGGTCAACGTCCCGGCAACAACTGGAACCAGTCCGAGGATCCACGGAATTTTTTTCCGCGCGGACAAGATGGAGTACGCGACAGGGCCGACTCCGATTGCAAAAATCGTAATCATCCCCAGAAACAGAAACCATGGAGGCTCTCCCAGTCCGGGCATGGCCGTGGCTGGAAACGCAAATGTGGATTCGGCTCTGATGTTGTGGGCCAGCAACGGCCCCGGCGCGCCTGCCAACCCGGTTGTCAAAATTGTTTTCCATTCGGCAGAATCCCAGTTGGAATAGTTGCCGGGCGTCGCAACAATTCGACCGGCACCAAAATTGGAGTAGAGGGCTTCACCGGATTCCAGATCTCTGGCGAAATCAAACTGCCCGGATTTTGGATTCCAGCAATGGGCGACCAGGAAACAATCCGCTACCGACAATCCATTACTGGAAATGAACTGCCGCTGCTGGCCGGGGTCTGGTGAAAACTGCTGGTAGACTCCGCTTGTGTTGCCATAAAAATTGGGGTCGACGGTCGGGTCAGAGACGGAGTTTTTTATCCAGGCATCTCCCGAAGCCGAGATTTTTTCGAAGGTCGTCTTTTTCCACAGACTGCGGACTTCGCCCGGTTGCAGTTCGAACCAGTCCCGCTCGAATGCCTGAAGCGATTCGCCTTTGGGCCCACATTGAACCAGCACCAGTCGCCCACCAGCGGCGACCCAATCCCGAATTGCATCCCACTTGGTCGGAAGATTCGACTGGATAGATTTCAGTTCGGCTGCGGAAACAAACATGTAGTCGATCGGTACGTACGCTTGCCAGAATTCTGGCAACTCGTTGGGTATCAAATGGTCCATGTATTCAAAATGGCGCAGGGCTTCCAGGTTTTCGGCCTTGTTGGGATTGCGGGGCGGAATCAGTGCTGTGGCCGATTGTTGAGCCGTACCGCGATACGGGTCGTATCGAACTTCGTTTTCCTGTTCGAGGACATTGTGCAGAGCCCAGGCAGCAGGGACTTCTGATGCGGCGAGAGCTTTGTCGGAATCCTGTGTATCATCGATGAGCTGCGACGTCTGGGCCGTGGCCCACGGATTCCCGACACCAAATGCCGAATCCTGAAAAGAAAATCTTTGTGTTGGGGTGACGGCGGTTGCGGACGAAACAAACAGACAGCGGACTTTGGAAGCATCCACGCTCCCGCCGTTGCTGTTCAGGAAACTGGCCGATCGAATGGAAGCAATGTCACCCGGGCGGTTCGAGTAGCGCAGGTTTCCATCGGTCTCGACAAAAATTCCGCTGTCCCACCCGCCGGACGGGATCTCCTGCATCAAAAAAATCCCGGAGACGCTGGTCTTGCCTCTCGGCAAAACGAGGCGATGGGAAGTCAGATGGGTTCGGTAGCTATTGCCCCGATACGATGAATCCAATTGGTAAATGTAGTAAGTGATATCGCGCTGAGCGACGGCCTGCGTGCCCGTGCGTTGGATCGTGATCCGGACCGGCAGGTATCCACGCGGCCGGATTGAGCCAAAGACCGGTTCGGCCGAGACCACATGTTTCAGATTGGCAGGCCCGGCGTTGCCCTGCCCATGTACGGTTAGCGATGTCAACGACAGCCAGGCAATTCCGGCGAGCAGGCACAACGATGGGCGCATTTTTTTCGCAGCGAAGTTCATATCTGTGTTTCCTCGCTGGCACTGATGCAAACAGTGATCTCTTCGGGATTTGCATCGTTATGCGTGACGGCACGGGGATGGGCCATCGGCTCGTTGGCCTGATTCGGTTCCCCGGCAACCTTTTCCAAAAACAATGCGATGCCGTGGGCGATCCAGTAGAGCGCGCTGATTACCAACATCGTAATGAGTGCGGCGAAAAGTGCCCAGGA
>JAYVKA010000217.1:0-4095 GCA_043768885.1 Planctomycetota bacterium | reverse complement strand
GCGCTTTCACGCGGTTGAATCGATGATTACTTCCTAAAAATGGTTCGGCTGGCGTTCGAGGAATTGGCCTCGGCCGATCGTACCGATAAATTTCCCGTTTCGGACCTGAACCTCACCGCGTACCGTCACCAGCCAGGGTCGGCCCTTGATTTCCCAGCCTTCGAACGCGCTGTAGTCGACCGCCATTTGCTGCGTCGAGGCCGAGATGTTGCCGCGATAGTCCGGATCGTAAATCACCAAATCGGCATCGCTGCCAATCTGAATGGTTCCTTTGCGGGGATACAGTCCAAACAGTTTCGCGGCCTGGGTACTGCCAGCATCGACGAAGGTGTTGAGGTCAATTTTCCCCGTCGTAACTCCGTGTGTATACAGCAGGTTGATCCGGTCTTCGACCGAAGGGATCCCGTTGGGGATTTTGGTGAAATCATTTTCGCCCATGGTTTTCTGTTTGGCGAAATCAAACGGGGCGTGGTCAGTGGCAACGGTACTGATTAGCCGGTTTCGTAGCGCGTCCCACAGGATGGGTTGGTTTCTCTTGTCTCGAATCGGCGGCGACATCACATACTTCGCGCCTTCAAAGTTTGGTTTCTCGGCATACGTCTTGTCGAGCACCAGGTACGGAATCACTGTCTCGATCCAGGCGTTGACACCGCGATAACGGGCTGCCTGAGCTGACCGAACCGCACCGTCGCATGACGTGTGCACAACATAGACATGGGCACCGGTCAGTTCGGCGAAAGTCATCAGGTGATGCACCCCTTCGGTTTCGATTGATTCCGGTCGCGACGGCTCGTGAAACTCGGGGCCCGTTTTGCCAGCCGCAATCATTTGCCCTTGCAGTTGAGCGACAGCCGTTGCGTTTTCGCAGTGTGCCGTAA
This sequence comes from Planctomycetota bacterium, assembly GCA_043768885.1. GTDB lineage: Bacteria > Planctomycetota > Planctomycetia > Pirellulales > Pirellulaceae > BJ22. The sequence continues at coordinate 3,217 of JAYVKA010000217.1, read as the reverse complement.
CGATGACGCCCAGTTCTTTCGCAAGCGTCAACGTTTTGAAAAGCTCTTCGTCGTCGATACCAAAAGCACCCTGATAGGCGAGAAAGATTTTGAACGAGGAAATCCCGCGCGAAACAATTTCTCGCAACTGGCCTTCCGTTTTGCCGTCGAATTTTGTGACACCCATGTGAAATGAATAATCCACGGCGGCCAGCCCATCGGCTTTGGAACGCCACAACTCGAATGCTTCCAGCGGCGATTCTGCCCGGCTGGGGCAGCACATTTCGATCAACGTCGTGGTGCCGCCGACCAACGCTGCCTTGCTGGCCGTTTCGTAGTTGTCCTTCGCGTAGGTCCCCATGAAGGGCAAGTAAATATGAACGTGCGGATCTATGAACCCCGGGAAAACAAGTTTACCCGACGCATCGATCACTTCGGCAGAAGGGTCGGCCTGAAGGTTTTTTCCGATCGACGTGATCGTCTGATCCTCGACGAAGATGTCAGCAACCAAATCATCGGTTGCCGTGATGATTCGTCCGTTTTTGATCAACAGCGGCATGCCGCTTTCTCCTTCACGTTGGGTTGGTGTTTAGTCGCCCAGTTTTCCAATATCTTCATGCCACAACCCGGGATGTTCCTGGATGAATTTTTTCAGGATCTCCGTGATTTCGCTGTTATCAGCATTTTTCAGTTGCACTTTGCTGTTCAGGAGCAACTCTTCCGAACCTGCGAAATTCCTGTTTTCGCCGATGACGACCCGTGGAATACCAAACAGCAAAATTGTTCCGCTACACATCGCACAGGGAGACAACGTGGTGTAGATCGTGGCCCGACGATACTCGGCCGGTGTCAATCGCCCGGCATTGCGAATGCAATCCGTTTCCGCATGCAGGATTGGATCGTTCAACTGCACTCGCCGATTGTGGCCCAATCCTGCGATCGTTTCGTCAACAACCAGGGCGGCACCAATCGGAATGCCGCCTTCCCGCAGACTCTTTTTGGCCTGTGCGATTGCCGCCTGCAAATAAATCGCATCGTATTTCAATTTATTACCGCTAGTTGCAGTACTCGTCAGCGATGGAAATGGCTTGCGAAATGATCTCAATCCCTTCGTCGATTTCAGATTTCGAAACGGTCAGCGGAGGTGCGACGAAAATCCAGTTCCAGCGTACAAACGTGAACATTCCCATTTCCCTGATCTTGGCCGCCATCCGATTGGTGGCTTCCATCTCCGCGGGCTTGGCATTCCAGGGAGTCACCGGTTCTTTGGTTTTCCGGTTTTTGACCAGTTCGATGCAACCCAACAAGCCAGTGTTACGGAAATCACCGATTGATGGATGTCGGCCCTTCAAAGCTTCGACACGTTGTTCGATGTACCGCCCCATTTCGGCGGCGCGGGCGACCAGATTTTCTTCTTCGTAGACTTCAATTGTCGCCAGTGCCGCCGCGCAACAAACGGGGTGCGCCGAATAGGTTAGTCCCAACGGAAGAGCCCGATTTTCAAACTGTTCGGCAATTTTTTCCGAAACGATCAAACCGCCGAAGGGCAAATAGCCGGAAGTGATTCCCTTGGCCATGCACATCATGTCCGGTTCGACGCCGTGATGTTCGACGGCAAACATTCTTCCCGTTCTCCCAAATCCGCTCATCACTTCGTCGTCGATCAGCAGAATCCCGTATTTGTCGCAGATCGCCCGAACCAGTCGCCAATAGTTGGGCGGATACTTGATACAACCGGACGAACCGTTTTCGCCTTCCATGAGAATCGCGGCGACACTGTCCGGATTGGAATACTGGATGACACGTTCCAGTGCCTTGGCACCGTTCTCTCCACACTCCTCAAAGGTCTTGCTGTTCCAGGGGCAGCGATAGAAATAAGGGTTCTCGACATGGATGTGGTTGGGGACCGGCTGGCTGTCCATACCAAAACGGCGAGGGTCGCCACCTGCCGTCATCGCGGCATACGTCCCACCATGATAGGACTGATGAAGCGAGACGATTTTGTGGCGTCCGGTTACTGCTCGCGCAAGTTTGATCGCATTCTCGACTGCTTCGGCACCGCCCAGGGTAAAAAACGTTTTGGTCAAATTCCCGGGTGCGATTTCCGCCAGTTTTTTGCCCAGCAGGCCGCGAGGTTCCGTCGCCATGCCAGGATGAACATAGCTGAGTTGATCCATTTGCTTCAGTACAGCTTCTTTGATTTTTGGATGACCGTGTCCGATGTTGACATTCATCAGCTGCGAGGAGAAATCCAGATAGCGTTTGCCGTCGCGGTCGTAGAAGTAGACGCCTTCGGCCCGTTCCACATCGATCGGGTTCAACCCACTCTGTTTGGACCACGAAAAAAGCGTGTAGTCCAGGCAATCCGCGACGACCCGGTTCTGGCTGGCGGTTTCGATTGTCGTTTTCATGTCGTGTGGGTCAAGAGAATACCGGCAATTTGCATTGGACTGCCAAGTGGCGGTCGAAGCGGTCGCCTGATAGAAATCCAGCAACGCAAGATCAGTTTAGTGTCCCAAAAAAATGGATGCAACGATCTGCAGAAACGATGGCCTTGCCGGAAAGTCCATGCATGAAGATGCAAGGAAGTTGAGATAACGATAATCGTCCCGAACAGTGGCAGGAAATATGCGGCAAAATTCAAAAAGCCGACGTCCAAGGACATCGGCTTTTTGGAATCTGATCAACTTCGTCGCTAAAAACACGACGACAACAACAAGTTGCGGGAGCAACACCCGTTTCGAACGGTCTTCGCCAATTTGGTAATCAACGGTGCTTCATTACCGGCAAACTCTCCTTGCGATAACCCGAACGGGTCAGGTAATGGCACGAGAATGGTGGCTGATTGCATTTTCGACTTCACCACTTCCAGTACAATGGCGGACGATTTCTTACGGTGGGCGGCTTTCCCTTTTTTGGATGGGAAGACTTGATCACAAACTTGCCCCCCTAGCCGTGTTCGAAATCGCTCATATAGGAGATGGGGTATTGTGCGAATGTCACACAAAACCCCGGCAAATCGAATTGTGCCGATTATTGAATTCGACGCCGCTTGGCAAAGTCATCGATGAACGGCAGCGGCATCGGCATACTTAGTGAATGCTATCCATCAGCCACTATCCGAAGCGACTCAATTTGCGAGGGATGTGCAGCAGTCTTCAATGCTTCGTGTGTAACGTACGACCAAACCACGTCAAAATAGACTTCATCTCGGTCATAGTCGAAGCACCAATTGTTC
>JAYVKA010000216.1:0-3000 GCA_043768885.1 Planctomycetota bacterium | reverse complement strand
GCACCGTCGTTCGAAGGTCAGGTAATGGCTTCCAGCCAGGAACCGTTCCCAGGCACGCGACCAGATAGACCCGCGGCCGAAGATTGGGCCAACCCATCTCTGACGGGCAAAGTTTTCGGGTTGCGATCGAGTATCCGGCCCCCGACCACTTTTTTTCCAGCCGATGCATTGTTTGGCTTGTTTCAAACCCCACGACGTTTTCCAGCAAGACCGTTGCAGGGCGAATCGCAGCGACCGCTTCGATCAAATGCCGCAACGCCCGATTGCGGCTGTCATCCAGGTCACGGCGTTTACCACGCCGGGAAAACGGCGTGCAAGGAGGACTCATCCACCAAACATTCGCTTCAAATTCCGCCAGCCATTCCGTTTCGACCGAAGCCAACTCGGCGGTGTGAACCGGGTGCGGGAAGTTGGCTTCGTAAACCGACCTGGCGTCACGGTCTATTTCAACAGCCCCAACGATGCGCCCCCGCCCCTCTGGAAACGCAGCCGCAAACCCACCGATTCCGGCAAAAAGCTCCAACACCTTCAAACTGCAAAGCGCGCTACGGCCGTTTGATTTGTCCATGTCAAAGCCAATTTGCCGGTTTGTTTTCACTACCTTCAAGGTGACATGAATTCGGGAAACTCGTCAACATCGGGACATTCAGCGCTCCTGTGAACATGGAACGGCTTTCAGCTGTTATCCATTACCCGCTATTGATCGGCATCCAGCGCCTTCAGCGAGTATTCCTCGCCGTTGGGGGCGGTGACCCAAAGTGAATATTCGCCATCGCTCCTGAACTTGCACAACATTACTGAATCCTTCGTGTCGCCGTTGGAACTTGATTGGGCCAACAAGGCCCCCCTCGAGTCACGAAGTAGGAGGTTCGGCAGATTGCGCTCGCTACTCGCGTGAAAAATAACGGTCTGGCCTTTCTTTCCGGCAAACGACCAATGGTCAATGCCAACTTCGCCGGACTTGTTTGTTTGTTTTTTGTTCAACTCCAAACGGCTCGATTCTTCGATCCGAATGTCCAGCTCGTATTCTCCTCCACCTCCGTTTCCCATCGACGCAACCGACAATAACAATGGGTTGGTGTTGAAGGCTGTATGAATCAACCGGCTGTTCAGTCCGTCCAGTCCGTCGTCGTCAGAAGCAAGCTGATTTCCCAAATGGTCGAACAGGTTCACGACCGGATCAAAATTGTTCGTTCTGGTTTTCATGATGAATGATTGAACCTGTTCCGGTTGAATGCGATAGAACCGGGTTCCGCCAACGGCGAGTTGGTCCGATCTGGTCTGGTTGGCTGCAACCGAAGTCGTCAATTCCGAATTCTGCACGGTGTAATTGCCTCCCCGTTCGGTGTAGATCCACATTTGGTAACGGGCCGTTCGTCCCCAGATGACTGCGTAACGGGTAAAATTTCCTTTGTTCGCGACCGGCAGCAGCTTGCTCACCGGGCGTTCCAGGTTGCAGTCCAATCGCTCCCCTTTTTCCGCTGCTGTCGGAGCAAAGACCAGTTGCGAATTCATGCCGTCCGGAGTTGCCAGTTCGATCATTCGCGATTCACCGGACTTGCCGTCGAAATCGATAATCATCGCCTGACGTGGTTCCAGCGCGCCCGAAAGGGTTTTGTCTTCGGTCCAGTGATGTTGAAGTACAGGCCGAAGCGTCAGCTCGAATGGTTGCCCGCCCTGTCCATTCAGCTCGATCAACCAAACCCCTTTTCGGTCGAGCTTTATGAATCGCTCCCAGGAGCCGATTGGATTGCGAAAAGTATCCACCACCGCCCAGCTTCGCAGCGTTCTGCCTTGCGCGTCCACGGTCAGGCTCTGGTCCTCGTCGGCTTCGAAATAGAAATTTGCGTTGCCATCGCGATCAAACTTGCCCTCAATCCTGGTGCCGAACTCCTTCGGACAGGCCTGATATTGCCGGAGCGAAAAAGTATAGTTGCCGCCACCCCTGAATTCGAAACCGTGTACGCAAACCTTGTACTTTCCGTCTTCCGGCAAACGAAACATCATCCGGCAATCACTTCCAACGTCATCCACTTCATTCAAGGCCTTGTCTTTCTCACCGATGGTTTGCACGAGCTGAAGCACCGCATCAAACTCATCAGTCGCTACCTGGACAATGATCGTTTCATCCTTCTTCCCTTCAAAAATCCAGTAGTCGGTAAGACCTGGAGTCAGGAGCTTTTGGAAGTCCCCGGGATGATCGATGTTTCGCGTCGAGTCCTGGGAATTGACATGCGTCGCGGAAAACGCATTGACTGCAAATGGAATCAGCAACAAAAGCGACACACTGCGAAAATTGGATCGATTCACGAAACAGACTCCCGGAAATGCAGAGAAATTGCCAAACCAAATGCCAGCAGAGCACGATCTGGGTTTGGTTTGGCACCAGGCGCGGGCCAAAGTAGTGGCCATTGGCAAGGGAAGTACCGGGAGGCCCTTGCCAGATTCCAGGAATCCGGATTGTCGGAACAGGTTTTTAAAGAAAGTTCCTTGCCGGGCTATTCGCCATCGCCCTCCGAACCGGTTCCTTCACCGCCGTCCTTCTTGGCCTTGTCATCAGTCTTCCCTGTTTCGGTTGACGCCTTGTCGGTTTCCGTTGAAGCCTTTTTGTCGTCGGTCTTTTCCTCTTCTTTTTCGACTGCCTTTTCCACCTTCTGTTTCAAAGGCTTCCCGGTGATCCAGCTCTTGCGCCGTTCTTCCCGGTCATCGTTGTCGGAACTGGAAATCGATACCGACCAAGACTCCATTGGTTCGCGCTCGGTCAGCTTGACCGAAACTTCGATAATTCGGCTGTCGCGGGCAACGAGTAGAGTAACCGTGTCACCAATCTTGCACTGTGCAAGTCGCGTGTCGATATCGCCGGACAGCCGCAAATCGTTCATGGCCAACAACTCATCGTCGATTGTGAGTCCCGCCAGATCGGCCGCTGAATCCGGCGTCACATTCGAGATGACCGTTTTGCCGTCCGTTGTTCTGGTCGAAGCACCCAGCGATGAAGAT
>JAYVKA010000215.1:0-4076 GCA_043768885.1 Planctomycetota bacterium | reverse complement strand
TCGCGCGCTTCGTTTGCCGACATGGCCAGGAATTCTGCAAGATTTGTTTCCCCGATTCGGAGAGCGAGAGACTCCAGATTCAATTGAGTGCCCCGGCAAGACGGGCAGGAATTCCATTTTCTCCATCTCGCCAGGAAAACCCGATGCTGCATCTTGTATTTGCGTTTTTCCAACCATCGAAAAAATCCGTTCAGTCCACCAAACTTGCGATCAGGAACTCCTTTCCAAAACAGTTCAATTTCCCGTTCGCCAAGTTCCGCAAAAGGAACATCGACAGGAATTCCGCAATCATCCGCCAGGGCCAACAATTCTTCCAGCTCGTGGCGATACGATGGAACATTCCACGGTGCGATTGCGCCATCGCGGATTGAAACCGTCCTGTCGGGGACAATCAAATCCAGACTGAATTCCGGTTTCTCCCCAAAACCTTCGCAATCCGGACAGGCTCCCAGCGGATTCGTATTGCTCAACATGGCCGGTTCCGGCGACCGAAAACGTTTGGAGCATTGTCGACACTCCAGATGGCGACTCAACCGTGCCATCGACCATTTGCTGTTGTCAATCGAAACAGGTTTTCCGGCAAACGCCGTATCATTTTCCGGTAACCAGACCACACAGCGACCATTACCCAGTCGCATCGCCGTCTCCAGCGATTCACGAATACGCGACCCGGATGTTTTTCCAGCCACCAGCCTGTCAATAACAACCAGGCAATTCGGGTTCGAGAATAGCTTCGGAGAATACAGCTCCGAAGCGACTTCAACAGTATTCGATCCTGAAACCAGCCTCGCAAAACCAAGTTCTTTCACCGAGTTTGCAATTGCCTGGTTCGTGTCATCGTCGTTCTGTCGTTCCGTTCCCCACCAATCGGAAACATCAAAACCGATCATGTATCGGACGCCGACCGAAAGTTCTTTTAGTCGATCAGCAATTCCCTGTGGATGGTCCGCTTCGACGGGCAAATTACATTGAGGGCAAACGATCGTAGCCAGCCTCGCATACAACAGCCGCACAAACTCCAGAATCTCCGTTACCGAAGCGATCGAAGTCCTGCGCCCGAATTTGGATGGTGCCGAATTGACGACGACGGCCGCAGGTACCGATTCGATCCGGTCGGCCAGCGGCTTTTCGGCCTGGTCGAGGAACTGCCTGGTGTAAGGCGAAAAACTTTCGACGTAGCGGCGTTGCCCTTCGGCATAAAGCGTTTGCACAGCCAGGCTGGATTTGCCACTGCCACTTCTTCCGCAAATCGCCAGCCACTGGCGATGCGGAATATCCAGGTCGATCGACTTCAGGTTGTTCTGCCGAGCACCCCGAATTCGAATTGTCTTGACGTTGTCCATGATGTTGCGAACGTATCCAGATTCGAGTTCTGTCCGGCCGTCATTGGCCCCTGAGGTCAACCAGAATTCGCCCAGCCACTTTTCCGTCCAGGATTTTTCGAATCGCGCGGGAAAGTTCTTTGATCGAAACGGTTTCCTGCATCACCTGAAGATTTTTGATTTTCCAGGGGCCGGCAAGTTTTTTCCAAATTCGTTCGCGTTTTCCCATTTCGACGTTGGCCGAATCGATCCCCTGCAGACAAACTCCGCGAAGGATGAACGGAAAAACAGTCAATGACAAATCGTTTCCACCGACCAGGCCGCATGCGGTCACGCATCCGCCTGTTTTTGTGCTTCGAATGATCGATGCCAGTGTTTCTCCGCCGACGGTATCGACCGCGCCCGCCCATTGGGCTGACAAGAGTGGCTTTGACGATTTGTCAATGATTGCCTCACGGCCAATCGTTTCGGCCGCGCCGAGGTCTCGAAGCCACGAATAACGATCCGGTTTTCCTGATACCGCCGTCACGTCGAATCCCAGCGCACCCAGAATTGCCACCGACATGCTGCCCACACCGCCCGTCGATCCCGTAACAACGATTGGTCCCGATGCAGGCTGGACTCCCGAATGGATTAATGCCTCGATACATTGTGCGGCGGTGAACCCGGCAGTGCCAAGGATCATGCTTTCCTGCAGGTCCAGTCCTTTCGGTAACGGCATCAACCAGTCTCCAGGAACCGTTGCCGAAGTTGAAAAGGCACCGTCCACTTCTGTTCCGAATTTTGCGTGAATGATCAAAACGCGATCGCCAGGCTTGAACCGGTCGTCGTTCGAAATCGCGACGACTCCTGCGGCATCGATGCCTGGAATAATCGGCAAGTTGCGGGCAACCCCCGGGTTACCAGTCGCGCACAATGCATCCTTGTAGTTGATGGCAGACCAGTGCAACTCAACCTGAACTTCGCCTGACTCCGGTGGCTGAATCGGCGCAGATATGATCGCACAATTCGAAACGCCATCTCCGCGCCCGGTTGCCTGAAAACTGGTTTTCATGAGTTGCATGTGTGTAATTTGAAACCGGACCGGTTCTGGCTGGTATCTACGTGCAGGCCTGCCCGTTGAATTCGCGGCAAAACAGGAATGGCTGCCAATAGCAGGCGACTTTAACATTTTTGGGCGTGATGACAACAGCCAACACCATGCGTCTGCCATAACATTGCGGCGAATTTGGCGTCTACAATATAGCCGTCGTTGAACTGGAGCAGGATGCTGGCCAGAATGTTCCGTGTTGAACATCAACCTGAATCGCCATTAATTGAAAACTGCTGATCGCGAATGAACCGGGACAAAACCCAGAATATTGAAACCGCCAGCTTTTCATTGGTGGAATTTCGTTGCATCTGCGGCAACGCTTTCGAAATCGACAGCAAAGCCGGTGGGCAATGCAGTTCGTGCAGCCGCAACGTGACTCCGGCAATGCTGAGTGACAATCTGTCGGTCACGTTTCAGTTGCCGAAACCATCGACAACACTGGGACAGACGGCGGTTGTTGATCGTCAAACTTCGATGCCCGTTGCCAGTTTGGCTGCGCGCGAACTTCCACAGGGGACCCGGCTGGGGCACTTCGAAGTTGTTTCCCGCTTGGGGTCGGGAGGCATGGCCCAGGTCTATCGGGCCCTGGATCATTCTCTTCAGCGGTATGTTGCGGTCAAGGTGTTGAAATCCAAAGCCGTCGCCGGAAAATCAGAATCGGACGGTGAAGTCAATCGGCTGATGCAGGAGGCGGTTGCCCAGGCGCGACTGCCTCACCCAAACGTGGTGCCGATTTATTACGTCGGACGACACGATGGATCGCTCTTTCTTGCCATGGAACTGGTCGCGGGACAGACTTTGCAACAGCGCATGGCCCAACACGATTGCCAGTTCCACGAAATTGTCAGTACCGCAGCGCAGATTGCCGACGCCCTGCGATATGCGCGAGAATTGGACCTGATTCACGGCGACATCAAACCCTCCAACGTTCTGGTTCAGAACAACGGCGTGGTGAAGCTTTCGGATTTTGGCATGGCCAGGAGTGCCAGCAGTGACGACGGAACGCCAGTGGGAGGGACCCCCAATTATCTGGCTCCCGAATTGCTGACCGGTGGCAAACCGACAGTTCAAAGCGATATCTATGCCCTCGGTGTCACTGCATACGAAATGACCTTTGGAAGCCTGCCCGTGAGTTTGAGCGGCACGACGATGGACGAGTGGGCTTCGTCACATCAGTCATCCAAACTCCGTTTCCCAAAAGCCTGGCCCGAATCCATTCCGGAAATGTGGGGGAAAATCCTTTCGCGAATGCTGGCAAAAGAGCCGGCAGAGCGCTATCAGGATTATGCATCCCTGCAGGCTGACCTGTACCGCGTTTTCCCTTCGTCCAGCCCTCCAGCCCGATGGCTTCCCCGAATCATTGCGGGGATGATTGATTTCTCGATCGTGATGTTTGTCATGTTGTCAGTGTCGATGGTGGGTTCACTGGTTCTTTCGATCTTGTCGGGCTGGGCCTTCAACGGCTTCGGACATTTTTGGGAGTCGAACGGGATGCCGGAGAATGCTCCCTGGTACCTGAACGCCGGTTTTCTGTTCCTCGAGATTTTTTTTCACGCCTGTCTTTTTCTTCCAATACTGGGACACACGTTGTTGGTTGGATCATGGCGAACTTCAATTGGACGAAGCCTGTTGCATGTCGCGATAGTCAATCGCTACGGTTT
>JAYVKA010000214.1:0-2068 GCA_043768885.1 Planctomycetota bacterium | reverse complement strand
ACTGGCTTGTAATTGCATTCCATCCAGAACCTTGGAGCCATTGAAGAGAAGGAGGCGTCCCGCGCCTGAATCATCTCCAACACACTTGGCATCTTTTGGATTGGTGCTGTTTCGAGGCCCATCGACAGACGCTTCATTTTGTAATCGGCGTTGACAAGGATTTGTGCAAACCGGCTGGTCGTTGGAATGCCCGTCAGACTGATTTGTTGCGCACCCATCGCTTCCTGCAATGCCCCTGTCATCGAAGGATCGAACTGGCGAATCTGTGACATCACCTGTTGGTGACGTTGAACACCTTCCTCGGTTGGATCGATCGAAACAGAAATTCCGCTACCACTGTTTGCAGCGTCAACCGTTCGCATGGCCACCAGCAAATCCTGCAGTTGAATTACCGGCTGTTTGTTGTTGGCACCAACCACTGCGCCCAATTCATTGACAGACCAGTCGTCGCCTTGGCCAACGATCAGAATGTCATTTTCATCCGGGACAACAACAATCGTTTCAATTCTCTGCAGGCCACCGAGGTAGGCCGCGTCCAGGGGAATCGCAGTTTCGTCGGCCGCTGCGTTCCTAAGCAACATTTCCAGTCGCTTCAGAGAGATTACCCGAAGGCCGGGTCCGGCAGCCTGGTCTTTGGCAGCTGCGCGAAGCAGCTTGGCAAATTCCAGACGCTGTTGTTCGGTCAAACGTGTCACGTCGCCACTGATCGCTCCGTTGACATCGATTTTGATTCCGCCAACTACGCTTCCAAAATTGTTACCGTTTCCAAATCCGCCACCACCATTGTTTTGGGCGACCGCATTTGACGAAGTAACTGCAATTGCAAATGCCGCAATCAGGGCAATACTCAATGTTTTCAAATTCCACCACCGTTTCGAGGGCATTACAAAGCTCCTGTCCAAAAATGACCGCCCCATGACCTGGACTGCTGAATCGGGACGAGTACCAGAAGGATCACCAGAGAAACACTGGCAGAATATCGCTGTCTTTCGGTACAATCCCGGCCCCAGTTCACCTGTTATTAGACTAACTGCACAGTCACAAAAAAGCAAGAAAACCCAAGAATCGGGTCAACCAGCAGACTCAGCTGGCAAGTCAATTGAACGATTTACCCATCCGTCATGACCGGAAGGCTGGCGAAAACCGGGCTGGCGGACTTTGCCAATGTTTTGGTTTGGACTCTCGAAAAACCCGATTTCAAACCCTCCCGAAATCGGTTTATCGGGTTGTTGGGGTTTTGCCGAATGTCTGAATTGGAACAAGTGTCACCCGCCAATTTTGCGTCGTTTGCTGCCGAGCGTCCCTCAAAGCCATTCTGGCCTGTACAATCCCCTCGACGCAGGATTCATGGGTAAAATTGAATTGCCGTACGTCCATTCGACCAATTAACCAAAGCCAAATCAATTATGACGCAGAAGGCGTCCAGCAAAAAAAACGGGGCCAGCCTGACCGCCTATCTGGTGGTTCGGGATGGAGCCAAATGGTCAGACGTATTCCGGTTGATTCCGGGCCGGTCGATGACCATTGGGCGATCGCCAACTTGCCAAATCGTCATTCGGGAAGAACAGGCCAGCCGCCAACACGCCGAAGTTTTTGTTTCTGACGGAACCTGGACAATTCGCGATCTGACCAGCCGCAATGGTACCGCAGTTGGAAACCAGCGCATTACAGGCGACCATCCTTTGGCACCAGGCGACGTAATCTGGATCAGCAAAACGCAACTGGTATTCGTCAATGATTTACACGATGCCTACGACAGCAAATCCGGAAACAACGGTGCCGGGCAAAAGCACAACGAGACGGCGGCCGGTCTCGAACTGGATGATGACCAGCCGACGATGCCTGTTGTAACCAGCGAGCCGACGACAATTACGCATCGACGCGACAAAACGAAATTCCTGGAAGATTCCGAGTCCGGCATTGTTCTTGATTCGGTTCCCAAAGTTGGTCAGGCCGCGAAACGACTATGCCGTTTGGCATTTGAGCTGGCCAACGAAACGACTTTGCGCGGCATTTCAAGAATGGCGCTGGATGCGTTGATCGAAGGGACTTCCGTCGATGCCGGTGC
>JAYVKA010000213.1:0-2325 GCA_043768885.1 Planctomycetota bacterium | reverse complement strand
TCGCTTTGATCAACGAATTCGTCGCCGGTCCACTGGGCGTCTTTGCGAATCATCCGGTCATCGCCGGGCTTGGCCGATTTTTCAGCCTCATGGGCGGCTTTCTTTTTGGCACGTGCCGCGGCCTGAATCTCCACGAGTTCGGCGTGCGTCCTGAAGAATTGCAGGCTGTGTCCCCTGAATTCGTCGATCGACTTGAATCCGTGCTCGTCCATGAACCCGGATAACTCTTCGATCATCGGTTTGACCATCCCGTAACCGTTTTTCATGACTCCGGTACAGACCTGGACACAATCGCAACCGAGCAGAATGAATTCAGCCGCGTCGTGCCCCGTTTCAATTCCACCGATACCGCTCAGGCTTTTACCCGGAAACTCTTTACGAATCAGTGTCGCGATTTCCATGCAGTTACGCAGCGCGATCGGCTTCACAGCCTGACAGGAATATCCGCCTGGTGTGGTGTAGCCTTCGACAGACGGCTCGGGCCGCAGCGTTTTTAGATCGACCCCCAGAACACTCCGAATCGTATTGATTGCCGCGATTCCATCGGAACCGCCGCGAAGTGCTGCGGCAGTTGGGTCTTCGATATGAGTCACGTTTGGGGTCATCTTGGCCCAAACCGGAATCTTGGCCACGCCGGCAACCCAGCCGCAAACCTCTTCCACAATCTCCGGATCGACGCCCATCGCAGAACCCATTTTTCGTTCAGGCAATCCGTGCGGGCAGGAAAGGTTCAATTCGAAAGCATCAACTCCAACGGCCTGGCATTTTTCGATAATCTCAACCCAGGCGTCCTTGCGATACTCCTCCATGACCGACGCGATCAGAATTCGGTCTGGATACTTGTCCTTGATCGACTTGAACTCGTCCATCCAGGTGGCAAAACTGCGATCACTGATCAACTCGATGTTTTCCCAACCAAATATCTCACGCGACTCGCGGCTGCGCAGTCGGGCATACCGCGGCTGGACATTGATCACTTTGTCAGCCTCGAGGCTGATCGTTTTGGCGATGACCGCGCCCCAACCCTCGTCAAATGCCTTGCCGATCACGTTGGCGTTCGTTCCCGGCGGACCGGAGCCAATCACAAACGGATTCGGCATTTTCAGTCCGTTCACGGTCACCGAAAGATTAGCCATGCTCAGGTTCCTCGAGTTTGCTCTCGTTGTTGTAGTCAATCAAATACTATTTTATGAATCGCAGCTTCGCGATTCAAATCAAATGGCCAGTTTTCCAAAGCCTTAGCCCTCGTTGCTTGGCCGTGGCAGGCAGCGTGTTATCCAATATCAGTCCGATGATGGCGGCGACCGCCATGCCAGTGCCGCCGATTGAATTGACGATATCCTTCAGCCCAATTGATACCTGTCCCAGTTGATCCATGGCCGCTTTGCCCGTATCGGAACCGAAATAAGCGGGGACGCTCAATCCCATGAACAACGAAAAACCGGCAATGAACAGATTGCGATCAACATTCAAATCGGCCCTGGTGAGTTCCTTGATTCCAACAGCGCTGATCAAACCGAACAATGCACAATACAAGCCGCCCGTGATCGGTGATGGAATGGCAGCCGCCAACGCTCCAAATTTCCCGAAAAGTCCCAGCAGCATGAGGATGAATGCCGCGATCTGCACGACGAATCGGCTGCCGACTTTGGTGATCCCGACCAAGCCAATGTTTTCTGAATACGAAGTCGAACTGAATCCACCCAGCAGTCCGGTTACGGCACACCCAATTCCTTCGCAGCCGATGCCGCGCGAAAGCTGTTCAGGAGTTGGGTCTCCACCGCCAGCCATTTGGCTACAAGCATGATAGTCGCCGAACGATTCGATAATCGATGCGAGGTAGCCAGCCAAAACGGCGAGTGTGAAACCAAAATGAAATTTCGGCATGCCCCAGGGCAAAACGACTTCCGCCGGATTGACTCGCAACCAGTTGGCGACCGCGACATGTTCCGTATGAACGTACGCTGGATGAGTTTCGCCGATCGCACCGGTAAACGTTAAAAGGGCGCAAACGCCAACACTGATCACGATCGCCATCAGGATGGGAAACAGCCGAAAGAACCGGCTGTGTCTGGCCAGCACATACGAAAACAGGATGATCAAAACGATCGTCAGTATTGAAACAGGCCAATACGCGCCGGCCATCGGTGCACCGGCATGATAAAGCGCCAGCCCGATCAGCATAATCACCGGCCCAACGACCACCGGCGAAAGTACACGTCGAATCAACCCAACCAGGCCGGAGAAGCCAATCGTCATTTCAATGACGGCACCGACCAAAATCGCCCCGGCAATATACTGCATCATTTCTGCCGGGCCGCCGCC
>JAYVKA010000212.1:0-7840 GCA_043768885.1 Planctomycetota bacterium | reverse complement strand
CCTGGAGAGATGCTGGATGGACTCGGCATGGCGGAGACGACGCCGGGGCCGTTGATCATGGTCGTGCAGTTTGTCGGGTTCATGGGCGCTTATCGAAATCCGGGATCACTGGACCCGCTGCTGGCCGGTGTGCTGGGTTCGCTGGTTACCGTCTGGGTAACGTTTGTCCCGTGTTTCTTCTGGATTTTTCTGGGCGCGCCGTTTGTGGAGCGCTTGCGGGGAAATCGCTCGCTGACATCTGCGTTGTCGGCGATCACGGCAGCGGTTGTCGGAGTGATCCTCAATTTGGCCATGTGGTTTTCGCTTCACACGCTGTTTGGATCAGTCGAAACGAATTCGTTCTTCGGAATGCGGGTTTTGGTCCCGGTTGGGTCCTCGATTGACTTTGCGTCCTTTGCGATTGCAGCAATCGCGTTTTTCTTGACGTTCTATTGGAAACGGGGCATGGTCGTTACATTGGCGGTTTGTGCGGTGTGTGGTTTCCTTTGGCATTTGGCAATTGACCTCAGGGTCTGAAGCCATTTTGCGGATTCTTCGGAGCAAATTGGGGTCTGACCCTTTCAACATTAGGCAATGAAATGAAGATTACAGGCATCAAGGTTTACCAGGTCGATTTGCCGTTGCATGAAGGAAACTACAGTTGGTCCGAAGGGAAGGGTGTTAACGTTTTTGATTCGACTGTCGTGGCAGTTGAAACAGACGCAGGGCTTACCGGTTTCGGAGAAGTCTGTCCGCTGGGCCCGGTCTATCTCCCTTCCTATGCGGCCGGCGCCAGAGCGGGAATTGCTGAACTTGCACCGGCAGTGATGGGAGCCGACCCGACCCAACTACTGCAACTAAATCACCGGATGGACCGGGCGATGAAAGGTCATCCGTATGTGAAAACGGCAATCGATGTTGCTTGTTGGGACATCCTTGGTAAGGCTGCCGAAATGCCGGTTTGCAATTTGCTGGGTGGTCGATTTGGTGAAGACTTTGTGTTGTACCGGGCAATCTCGCAGCGACCACCAGCGGAAATGGCGGAGAATGTCGCCGGCTATCGCAGACAGGGCTACACGCGGTTTCAGTTGAAGGTCGGCGGCAACGCGAATGAAGACATTGAACGAATCCGCGCTGCCCGGGCAATCTTGCCGGACGGGGACAAACTGATTGCCGATGCCAACACCGGCTGGTTGATGCACGAAGCGATGCGGGTTGTCGGCGCGGTGCGCGACCTCGACGTTTACATCGAACAGCCCTGTTTGAGTTATCAGCAGTGTCTGTCTGTTCGCCGCAACACGAACCTGCCGTTTGTGCTGGACGAAGTCATCGATTCGGTCGATTCGATATTGAAAGGGGCGGCTGACGGTGCGATGGACGTTGTGAACATCAAGATCAGCAAGTTCGGCGGACTGACCCGTGCGCGACAGGCTCGCGACCTGTGCCTTTCGCTCGGCATTGCGATGACGCTCGAAGACACCTGGGGCGGCGACATCGTGACCGCAGCCATTTCCCATCTGGCTCACAGCACGCCAGCGGAGTTTCTGTTTACTGCAACAGATTTCAACAGCTACGTCACGCAGTCGATAGCCGAGGGCGCGCCGCAGCGGGTCAACGGACGAATGGCCGCGTCGACTGAACCCGGCCTCGGTATTCGGCCCCGCATGGAAATCCTGGGCGATCCGGTTTTTTCGTATCCGGAAAAGTAAATTCGTCCTCAACGATCAGCTTGAAAGATTACGGAAAAGTTCAGTCGGACAACCCGGTTGTCGGCGTGAGCAGGAGTTTGCGGAATTCGACTTCGGAACCTTCGGCCTGCAGTGCAATTTGTCCTTTGGACGCGGTGCAGTTTTTGCCGTGATTGACCAGGTCATCGTTGACCCAGACTTTGATATCGCTCCCCACGCACTCAATTACCATTTTGTTCCAGTCGCCCACCGGTTTCTCGGAATCGTCTGTCAAATTCAGAATCCGGCGCAATTTCCCTTCGGTGATTCCCCAGTCCTTTTCCGCGCCGCGCCTTTCGACCATGTTGGGTACCGCGATGTCCTCGACGATGCACCAGAAGTCGCCGGCATGGGTATGGTTCATTTGAACTTCAACGGATTGCGGGAACATTTTGTAAAGTGCACGGGGCGTCGAAGCGTGGACCAGGACTCCGCAGTTGCCTGGCTCTCCCGCAAAGCGATATTCGACTTCCAGGCGGTAGTTCTCAAAAACCGCGTCGGTGATCAGGTGCCCTTCGGGTTGGCCAAGACTCACGAGATTGCCTTCCCTGACGATGAAGGTCGAATTGGATTCCGAAGTGTTGTCCAGGCTGGGAACATCGACGTGCCAGCCCGTGAGGTCCTGGCCATTGAACAGGTTGGTCGATTCAGCCTCCCCGTTCTTCCGTGACAAGGCGGCGGCAATGGCTTCGGCCGCCTGATTGGCAACCAGCAAGTTGCCTTCGGCGTTGAGGTGAACGCCATCGTCGGTCAGGATGCCACGTTCCTTGTTGTCAGGATTGTGTTGTTTGAGGTGATCGATGAATGCCATTCGCAAATCGCAGAGGGTAACGCCGGTTTCTTTGGCGACTGTTCGGCTGATGGTTGAGTATTCTTCCAGCATCTCATCCAGTGGATTTGAGCCATCCGTTTTTTCGCCGATAGTACTGGGAGTGCAAAGTACGACCCGGGCATTCGCTTCGGAGATTTTTGCAATCAAATCGCGCAGACCCGATTCGAACTCGTCTTTGGGAGTGCCATGACCCTGCCTGCTGTGCCAAACATCGTTGATGCCGACATAGACAAAGACAAGCGTCGGCTTTTTGGAAAGCACATCGCGTTCGAGTCGGCCCTGGAGGTCGGGGACTTTGTGTCCGCTGATTCCGGCATAGACGATCTTCACGCCCAGCTCAGGTTGTTGTGTGTCGATTGCATTGCCAATCATCCGGCAGTATCCCCCCTCGTTCGCCCCTGCTTCAGTGATGGAATCACCAAAGAAGGCGATTACCTCGCCCTTGGCCAGTGGCGAGGCCGCCCCGGTCAAAGCGTCGATGCCGGTGGATTGGGCAAATGTTGAATTTTCTGTCAGCGCGAAGGCAGCCAACGTTGAAAACACGAAAAGTGAAATGCGGGTCACAAGGGCTCTCCTGAAAATGGATTCAATCAATTCGATGCGGATTTTGCAGCGATCCATCATCGCAAATTTTTGCGGCCAACGAAACTGCTCACCTGAGGCCGATTGCTGGGCAGAACTTCGTTCACTCTGGCAATGAGCCCGCCAGAACCTATAATCACCGCATGAACAGATCAATAGTTCTCGATTATTTGAAAAAGAACCAGGACGCCCGTGGCATCGCGCACTGGAAGAATCACAACAAGAGTGCGCTCGAAAGCTATGGCATCGGCCTGACCAGCCTTCGAAAGTATGCCGCTTCCATCGGATGTGATGCAAAGCTGGCCAAAACCTTGTGGAATTCCAACAACCACGAGATGAAAATCATTTCGATTCTCATCGACGATCCAAAAACGATGACCGTCGAACAGGCCGATGCTCAAGTCGATGAACTTGCCGGCGGATACCTCGCGCACGTCTTCTCCTCCTGCGGTGCGCCTCTGGCCAAGACACCGTTCGTGGTCGAGCTTGCGGACAAGTGGATCAAGAGCAAAGTCACCATTCGCCGCAGCTGCGGATACGGCCTGCTTTACGAGATCTCCAAAGACAAGAAGAAGAGCGCGCCGGACGAGGCGTATTTTCTGGCCCATGTTGCCGACATCGACAAGCAACGCAAAAAGGCCTCGATCCCGCTCCTGATGTCGATGGCCTGTGCACTGTTGGGCATGGGAAAGCGGACAAAGAAAATCAACCAGGCGGCTCTAAAAGTCGCGCAGGCAATCGGCCCGATCACACACAGCGAAACCTGCGAGCCGTTCGATGTGGCCAAGCACCTGACCAGCGACTATGCGAAAAAGAAGCTCGGATTGTAGTTTTCGAGTCTATTCCGGACCACAGTTTCCTGGATACAAACCCCAAAACATTTGCAATCGGCGACATTCATGGTTGCTATGCCCAACTGCAAAAGATTTTGGAGTTCGCCAAAGTGGGGGCAACGGACCGGCTGGTTTTTCTCGGAGACTATGTTGACCGTGGGCCGGATTCAGCAAAGGTGATCGAGTTTCTCATCCGCGAATCGAAAAACCGGAATTGTGTTTTTCTCAAGGGAAATCATGAATTGATGATGTTGTCCGCGCGGCATGATTTGAGTTACCGCTGGAGTTGGGTGCAGTCTGGGGGAGACCAAACCTGGGATTCCTATTCACGCGAATATGGCCATGAAGGATTGGATGGCGTCCCCGAGTCGCACTGGGATTTCCTCGCGAGCGGATTGCCCTGGTTTGAAACCGGGACGCATGTGTTTGTACATGCGGAGATACAGTCAGACCTGGAGCTGGCCGAGCAACCTGACTATCTGTTGTATTGGGGATCGTTTGATTCCATCGCGCCGCTGAATTCCCGGAAAATCGTTGTCTGCGGGCACACTTCACAAAGGGACGGCATCCCCAGGCACAATGGTCACGCAATCTGCATCGACACCTGGGACCATGGTCGCGGCTGGTTGACTTGCCTGGATGTCAGTGCGGGAAAATATTATCAGGTCAACCACCACGGCGAAACGCGAACCGCCTGGCTTGATCCGAAAACCTGATTCGCTGGCGGGCACTACCAGTCGTCCTGTTACTGGTCGATATCGGGAGGTTGGGCACCGGAAACATGACCGCCAGTTGTTGATTCTGTCTTGTCGTCGGTCAAAGCGCCTGCATCAGCCCGAAGTTGCAGATGAACCCGCGCGACCTGGCCCATGAAATTGGTCTTGCCCAGCGGGTTTTGTTCTTCGGCTTTTTTCAATGACTCAACCGACGCTTCGTGTTCGCCCAGCATTTCCTGATGCAATCCGATGTAAAGCCAGGCGTAGTACAGCTGCAGTTTGTGGTCGTTGCCATTCTCGGGCACACGAGCGGAAGTTTTGCGAGCTGACTCCAAAACGTCCTCCGAAGTCATGCGGCCGGCAAACATTTCGTAAACCTCAGCCATCGGAACGCGTGAATCTTTTGTGATCGGGATCAGTTTTTCGCGAGCCTGCTCAACGTCCGAAACACGGGCCGCACACAGCAGATGCCAGACCGCATTTTCGACATCCTGCGAGTTTACGGTCTGATGTGTTTCAAACTGTTTGACCCCGTCGGCAAACCGATCCGCGTAATAGAGTGCCAGACCCCGCTGCCAAAGCCGCGGTTCAACGTCCGGCTCAATCCGAATCGCCGCATCATAGGCAGCGATGGACTCGTCCATTTTTCCGGCTGCAAAACCAATGTCCCCCAGCAACAACTGGTAGCGAATGTTGTCTGGTTGCAGCTGGCAGAGTTTGGTCGCCTGTTTTAACGCCGCCTGATAATCTCCCGCTGACCAGGTTTCCATCGCTTTCGAAACGAGTTCCTCGATGGAGTCGGATTGCTGGTCTTGAAACGATGTCGTGGCAGGCGGATCCGGAACACGGCCACATGCGACGAAAACCGGAATCAAGAAAGTACAAACCAATGGGTACGATATTATTCTCAGCACAGTTGCTCCAGGGATTGAACCTCAATACGGGTTGGAATCGAAAGCAAATGCATCCGCACAATTTCCAGCCGACCAACCCGTTTTGTATCTCGTTACATTTGCGAATAGGCCTTCGCGATCAGCACATACCTGTGGATTTTGCTGACCGTGCCCTTGTATTTCTCGACTTCCTTCAGCACCTGCCAGTCGGGATGTTCGCGAAAGGCGATCCAGCTTTTTTCGCGCGCGGCTTCGCTGGAATACATTGTCAGGTAGGTCAGATTCGGCGTGTAAGGTCCGACAAGCGATTGCCCGATGAAGATGGGCTGAATATCGCAGGCAAGAAAAATCGGAACTTCGCCCGAATTGAACATCTCGACTTTGAGATTACCCAGACGTTCGTTTGGACTTTCATAGACGCGAAGTTCATATACGCGGTCCTGGTTGTTGAGCGTTCCCTCGGGGACTTTCGCGATTGGCATACAGTCCATCGCGACCAGTAACTCGCTTTCGATCCGTTGATAGAGTGACTCATCCGGTCCACGATCCAGATAGGCCTTCCCGGCTGCCTGGTATTCGGGCTCCGCTTCCACTCGGGATTTTACCGCCGCGATTGCGTTTGCGTCGTCGTAAGGAATAACCACTATAATCCTCGAACTGCCGGTCTGGTCGTTTTCCGAATTCGTGAAAACACCAACCGGACCCACGCCTTGACGCCCCAGTGCTGGCAACAGGGCCTTGCTCAGGTATTCGTCTATCGCCGCAGCATCGGCTTGATCTGCCAGGACGTAACTGCGTACTTCGTAATACTGATCGTCAGATACAGTCGCTGATTTTTTTGTTGCGCCCGGATCTGCATTCGATTCAGCGCCGGTTTTGACGTAACTCCGGGATCGTTCTGGCCCGTCGGGGCGATCCTGCGATTCGGCGACGGACGAAAAAAAACTGCAACATAAAACAAAAGCAACCAACCGGGAGAACACGCGAAACATAGATCAACCTTTATTTGGACGGAGTCAGAATTTCCGAATAAGCCGTTGAAGCATTGTAGTTTAGCCGAACAGCGTCAGGTTCCGTCATTCCGCGATAGCCGTTGAGCACCGGCAACTCGGCCGCAGTGAGATTATTCTGACCCGGAAGTACCCCGCCGAGCATCGATTTGGTGTTGAACGATGTCCAGACATTGGGCCAGGCCTTCTCGCCGATAACCACCCACTCGCGGATAACGGCCGGCGTTACTTTGTCTCCGCTCCTTTTTCCAATTCCGCGACCAGCTTCTTGAAATCCTCGCGATCGCGGAGCGGGTCGAGGTCGGTGTCTTGCTTCATGTGGGCAGCATCCTTGAAGCCGGCCTGCACGGCCTTTTGGAGCCACTGCATCGCGCGGTCGGCGTCTTCCTGTGCGAGCCGGGCGGCGTCGGCGTCTGGACTCTTCGCCTGGAAACCGGCGGTAACGGATCGGAAGCAAGCAGCGTTGTATAGGCTGTCCCTGTCCGAGCGGTTCAGCTTCTCCCACATCTCGGCCGTCGTCCGACACGCGGCGGAGTCGCCGATCTTCTGAAAATGCCCGATGCGGAGAGCCATGACGCCTGGGATCATGCCCGGATCGACCACCTGCCCGGCGGCTTTCGCGAGGCACTCGTCGATGAGCGGAATGGCTTCCGCGCCGCGATCCATCGCCATCAGTGAAACGGCCAGATTGCCCATGCTATTGAGCGTGTCGGGATGGTCCTTGGGGAGCACCCGCTTCTGAATCGCCAGCACTTCCTCGCGCAGCTTCAACGCCTCGGCGGGGCGGTTCAGGACCGCGTAGCTGATGGCCAGGTTGAACATGCTATTGAGCGTGTCGGGATGGTCCTTGGGGAGCACCCGCTGCTGAATCGCCAGCACTTCCTCGCGCAGCTTCAACGCCTCGGCGGGGCGGTTCATGACCAAGTAGCTGTTGGCCTGGTTGTTCATGCTCATGAGCGTATCGGGATGGTCCTTGGGCAGCACCCGCTGCTGAATCTCCAGCACTTCCTCTCGCAGCTTCAACGCCTCGGCGGGGCGGTTCAGGACCGCGTAGCTGACGGCCAGGTTGTTCATGCTCATGAGCGTGTCGGGATGGTCTCTGGGCAGCACCCGCTGCTGAATATCCAGCACTTCCTCGAGCAGCTTCAACGCCTCGGCTGGGCGGTTCAGGTCCGCGTAGCTGACGGCCAGGTTGGCCATGCCATTGAGCGTGTCGGGATGGTCCTTGGGGAGCACCCGCTGCTGAATCGCCAGCACTTCCTCGCGCA
>JAYVKA010000211.1:0-8303 GCA_043768885.1 Planctomycetota bacterium | reverse complement strand
ATTTCAAACCAAGAATCTGCTGGTAAAGTTCTTTGTCTTGCATGAGGGTTCTCCTTGGCGGAGAATCTTACCAAACCCATAGAATTCCCGGATGGACCTAAAATCTCCCCATTTGAAAATCGGCCTCTCGCACAAGCACAGGACACCCTGACCTCGTCAAACTCCAGATTCAAATCCGAAGTATTGTTAACGAATTTGACATCCAACTCAGTCTCCGACAATGCCGTCAATGGTTGTTGAAGATTTACGTTCCCCTTAAAAGTTGCCGGGCCGGCTGATTCACCGAGCATTTCGCGTTTTGCCCGATTCTTCACGGCATCTTCCAATAAGATGACCGTAGGATCAGCAGATCCTGAAACTTGAGAACGAACCGCTGACGACCCTACTAGCACGAACGCCAGGAAAAGACAAGCTCCAACTACAGTATCCAGGCGAACGAACCGAGATCTGGCTACAAACTGTTGGAGACCTGTCGTGAAATGCCCCAACGAATAGACGGTCGGTGTCAATACAGCAGCGCTACCGATGGGTTGGAATTCGGTACAGGAATAAAGCGCTCGAGAATTACCATTTGTGCGTTTGCAAACCTCAACACAGTGTCCCATGAGATTACCGGTTCGAGTATTGAGTGATGCTACCGTTGGTATTGGATCAAAGTCTCAGAGGGAAAGCAAAAAAAGGTTTCAATTTAGTTGTTCGCTCCCCCCTTCATTCCGTGAAAACCAAAAAATTGCCTTTGAAATCGAGGGTTTTCAAACCGGGACCAACCTCGAAAAAACTTTGGAACGATTCCAGGCATGACTTTAAATCGTCGCGATGCACTTGAGTTCGATGGCGATCGGAGTCGGTAGCGAAAGGATTTCCACCGTCGTTCGACACGGCCGGTTGGTGGCGAAATATTCGGCGTAGACCCGGTTGTAGGCCGCGAAGTCCTGTTTCATGTTGGTCAGGAAAACCGTGACGTCCACGATCCGGTCCCACGATGACCCGGCGTCTTCGACAATTGCCCGAACGTTATCGAAAACGCTTTGGCACTGTTTGACAATGTCGTACTCGATAATGTTGCCGTTGGCGTCCAGCGTTACGCCCGGAATTATTTTCGTTCCCCGTTGGCGCGGCCCGACACCGGACAGGAACAGCAGATTTCCAACCCGACGAGCGTGGGGATAGGCCCCGACAGGTTCGGGGGCACGACTGGAATCAAGTGGTTGGTTGGTCATGGTCTAATTGCAAAAACAAATGTTCTTTTCCTGCGTCCAGAACTTCAATCCTTCCCAGCCGCCTTCCCTGCCGACTCCGGATTGTTTCATTCCACCAAACGGCGTTCGCAAATCACGTACCAGCCAGCCGTTGATCCAGACAACTCCCGACTCGATCTGTTGGGAAACATTCATGGCACGATTCAGGTTGGAGGTCCAAACGGTGGAACTCAATCCGTAACGCGACTGATTGGCCAGCGAAACCGCTTCGTCGTCGGTTGAAAATGGCTGGACAGTCACAACCGGACCGAAAATTTCGTCTTGATTCGCGGCGCATGTTTGATTCATGCCTGTAATGATTGTGGGCGAAACAAACCATCCGTTTGAGCATCTGCCTTCAGGCTGAATCGGCATGCCACCACACAAAACGGTTCCGCCGTCCGAAACCGCCTGGTGAATCGCACCGAGTATTTTTTCCTGATGCGGTTTGCTGATGACCGGCCCCATTTTGGTCGCCGGGTCTTTTGGGTCGCCGACTTTCAACTGTTGTACTGCGCTGACAAACGCCTCCAGGAACCGGTCGTAAATCGAGCGCTCGACGTAGATTCGGGAACCGCACAGGCAGACTTGTCCCGAATTCTGAAACGAACTTCGAATCGTCGTGGCCAACATCTTGTGAAAATCACAATCGGCGAAAATCAGATTCGGATTTTTGCCACCGAGTTCAAGAGAAACCTTTTTGAACAGCGGCGCGGCGGTCGAAGCGATCGTGGCACCCGTTTTCGTTCCGCCGGTAAAGGAGATCGCTTTTACGCCGGGATGTTCGACAATGGCCTGCCCGGTTGTCGGCCCCGTCCCCTGCAAAATGTTGAGTACGCCGGGTGGCAGCCCGACTTCCTGGCAAACTTCCCCCAACATCATCGCAGTCATCGGAGTCAGTTCCGAAGGCTTGGCGACAAGGCAGTTGCCAGTCGCCAGGGCCGGAGCGATTTTCCAGGAGAACAAATAGAGCGGCAGATTCCACGGTGAAATCACTCCCCCGACTCCCCAGGGAACCTGATGAGTCACATTCAATCCGGCCGGTGAGTCATACGATTCCCCTCCCGCTCCGGCAACCAGGCTGGCAAAGAACCGGAAATTCTGGACAACGCGGGGGATTTCAAAATCTCGAGCCAGCCAAACCGGTTTTCCCGTGTCACGCGACTCGGCTTGAACAAACGCGTCGAGCCGGGCATTCAGGCTGTTTGCCATGCGGTGCAGGAAACCCGACCGCTCATCGACATGCACACGGCTCCATTTTGCGCTCGCCGCCGTGGCCGATTCGACCGCCATCGCAACATCGTCCGCATTCGAGTCGGCGACTTCCGAGTAAACCTGCCCCGTTGCGGGATCATGGTTTTCCAGCCATCGACCTGAAAGGGGCTGGCTAAACTCCCCGTTGATGAAGGAACAAATGCGACTTACAGACACTGCGTTCGCCCTCCATCGACCGGCAGATTGATGCCGGTGATATAAGAGGCGGCAGGCGAAGCGAGAAACGCGATGGCCTGGCCAATCTCGCTTGCTTCTCCAAAGCGTCCGGCCGGAATCGAGGCCAGCATCTTCTTTTCCACGTCTGCAGCATCCTGTTTCTGCTTTTCCGCGGCATTCGAAATAATTGAAACCAGTCGCGCTGTTTTCGTTGCCCCCGGCAAAACGTTGTTCACCGTAATTCCGAACGGTGCGAGTTCTGTGGCGATGGTTTTCGCCCAGTTCGCCACGGCCCCACGCACCGTGTTCGAAACACCCAGTCCGTTGATCGGTTGTTTCACGCTGGTGGAGATCACGTTGATGATTCGTCCGTACGTGGCCGCCTTCATTCCATCGACCAGGCGGCTTGTCAACATCTGGTTCACGATCAAGTGGTTTCGAAACGCCACAAGAAAATCCTCGACTTTGGCATCAATAGCCTTGCCGGCGGGCGGGCCTCCCGTATTGTTCACGAGGATGTGCGCCAGATTCTCGGCCTCCAGCCAGCCATCAAGAACTTCGGCAACCTGATTCACATTGGAAAAATCGGCAACGATAAAACCATGCAATTGCCCACGATCCGTTGCCAGTGTTTTTAAGGCCTCGTCAAGCGAGACCTCGTTTCTCGCGAATAGCGTCACGTTGGCACCGAGTTTTGCCAGCTCCTGTGCAGCCGCGAGGCCTATTCCCTGCGAGCTGCCGCAAACAACCGCCCGCCGACCAGTCAAATCCAGATTCATTCCACTTCCCAAACAGAAATTGCGTTGTGATTGCAAATCAACTTGCGTCTCAAAGTTTCAATTCGAACCCGACACTCCCATTTCCTTAAGCAAATGGTCTCCGCCGTAGACGATCCCGGTGATCCATAACACGTATCGGATATCGACACCAATCGAACGGCTGTAACTTTGGTCCCAGGCAAAGTCGTTGATCGTAGCTTCGAAACAGCGATCGAAATTCACGCCCACCAGTTCGCCCTTTCCGTTTAAAACCGGACTCCCCGAATTCCCGCCAGTTGTGTCTGTGTCGTACAGGATTGCCACAGGAACCTGCCCAAGTTTCGGATTGACAAATCTCCCGAACTCGCCAGCCTGATATTTTTCCATCACAGCATCCGGAGTGATGAAAGGGTCTTGCCCGGTTGTTTTGTCGATCACACCTTTCAGCGTCGAAATCGGAGTCTTGATGATCGCGTCGACGGGCGAATACGCCCGGACGTGCCCGCAAGTGAAACGCAAAGTTGCGTTTGCGTCGGGAACGAAATTGGTCGCGAGAAATTCCTGTTTGACCTCGATCAAGGAGCCATAGAGCTGGTTCAGTCGCCCCTCCCGCTCCTTGTCTTTTTCCCGCATCGCAATCCAGGTTGGGTAAAGTCTGATGACCATCTTCATGACTGGATCGTCCATCGTCGCCAAGTCCTCGGGCGTCTTGTCCAGGCACGACATCACGAATTCTCCCCGACCCATTTGGGTTTCGGACATCATCTCCTGGGCGAACGAAAGATTCGTTTCAGGCGATTGCAAAAAAGGATTCAGGGCCTCATTCTGTTTGCCTTCTTCAACCTGACTCAATCGATCCAGCATTCCAGCCAGCATGATTTGGTCGGTCTCCTGGTGCCAATCGCCAATTGCAACCTGGTATCGCTGGGTCGTCTGGGGAAAATTCCGGGTCATGTAATCGGATTCACGATCGAGATCGTCTTTCTGTCGTTCGACCGCCGAATCGTAGGCGAAGAATCCAAAGTCGATGGCCCGGCAAGCGGATCGTAATTGGGCAAGGTTGACGTCCAGCGGTCCAGCCTGCGACATTTCCGAGTAAACGACCGCGATATCGCGCAGTACGTTTCCGTAAACAGCTTTTCGCTGGGGATCGGAATCGATGAAGGCCTGTAGCTGTGCCTCCTGTTGCTGCCGCGTTTCCACAATCAGGGCCCGACGGATTCCCTGAAGCTGGCCGCGTGATCGTTTTTCAACGTTGGCCAGCGATTTGGAACGGTTGGCGTGCTTGATCGTAACCTCGCGGTTTTTCATTCCGGCCTTTTCCATTTCCCCGATTTGCCAGTTGTACAAATCAACGGTCATCGGCAGTCGGACATCCCGCTCGTACTGAAGGAAACTTGCCGTCTTGTGCCGCGCGGTTCGGCCGGGATACCCCAGCAGAAACACCGCATCATTTTCATCGACGCCATTCGGTTGAACCTGAATAAACCGTTTCGGCTGGTAAGGGACATTTTCGGGAGAGTAGGTTGCCGACGAACCATCGGGAGCAACATAGGCCCGCATGAAAGAAAAGTCACCGGTGTGCCGCGGCCATTCCCAGTTGTCGGTATCGCCGCCAAAATTTCCAACCGAAGCAGGCGGAGCGAAAACCAGCCGAACGTCCTTGATATAAGTGTAAAGAAACAGCAAATAGGTTTTCCCTTCGAACATCTCGGCGACCTCGGCTCGCAACCCGGAATTCTTTGCTTCAGCCTGCTGCTCCAGTTCCTTACGGCGTTTTTCAATTGCCCTGGTTCGTTCACCGTACGACATGCCATCTTTGACCGCCGCCAGGACTTCCGCCGAAATGTCTTCAAAGCTCTCCGTAATTCGAATCTGATAGTCCGGTGCCGAAATCTCCTTGTCGCGCGTCTGTGCGTTAAACCCGTTGGTCAGCAAATCATTGCGGGCCGTGCTCGCCTGTTGGATTGCACCAAAGGCACAATGATGATTGGTGATGATCAATCCGTCTTGCGAAACGAAAGACCCCGTGCAACCATTTACGCGGCAGATGCCATCGACCAGGCTGACCTTGTTCGGGTTGAACATCTGGTCGGCAGTCAACAGAATCCCGCGCTCTGCAAGATTCAGCCGTGCCAGCTCGCTCATCGGGTACATGCCTTCTTCCGCCGAAGACACAGAACAAACGGAACAGGAAATCAGCCAGAATGCAGTCGTCCGAAAAAAAATCATAAAAAGCCCCGAAAATCGTCACGGATAATTGAGTCGGTGAAGCGGCCTCAATGAATTGCGGCCAGGCATTTCATTATCCGGAAATTGAAGCCGGTTCATAGCGTCCCGAAACTTGCCCGGCTTATCGACGGACTTCGAAGCCGGTCATCGAAAAATCGGGGCTTGCCGAATTGCGATTTGTCAGGCGGATGTAGCTGGCCATTCGTTCCTGGATTTCCGCCACACAGCCATCGACTTCCTCGTTCGGCCCGGAAATTTTCATTTCGACCGAGCCGTTGGGAAGATTTCGAACCCAGCCCCGGACGTCATACGACTGGGCGACCTGATACGCACAGTAACGAAATCCAACGCCTTGAACGTGCCCCGTAAAAAGAACCTGCTCGCAAATATGATTGTCGGAACTCATCGAACAACTGCCGGAAAATTTGTTGTGGCCGTAACGGGCGGCGAGGCTGTCAGAAAAATACCGGCTGACAAAAATAAAGCCCCGTCGAAAAACATCGAGATGTCTTACGACGGGGCCGGAACAGAGAAGAGGCCTTGCACAGGGGGTGTCCCATACAACTTTCAAATTATTACCGCTTTTGGGCAGGTTGTCCAACAAATTCATCGCCTTCTGGAAAAAAACTTTGGTTTGGACTGGCCTGTTCATGTCATGCGGAATGGCTAGACTCGGCTTTTTGCAGCGGTTTTTACAAATCAGGAGGCCCGTGTGGCTGATTCCAATCCGTCAAAAGAAAAGGAGTTTTTGGCTAGTGCCGAGGAGATTGCACAGCGAGTTGGGGGGTGGCTGGTAGGACAATTGGGCCAAGTTGACGTTCGCGAGAAGAACCCGCGCGACCTGGTAACATGTGCAGACATCGAATCGCAACGATTGATTCGCGAAGGACTATTGGCCCGTTTTCCCGATCACGGCTTTCTGGGTGAAGAGTCTGACGAAGGCGAAGTGGCGTGGGGTGAAGGTTATTGCTGGATCGTCGATCCGATCGATGGGACCATGAATTTCGCACATCAGATGCCGGGTTACAGCGTTTCCATCGGGCTTTTTTTCAATGGACAACCGCTCGTTGGCGTCGTTTACGATCCTGCTTTGCAAGAAACATTTTCGGTGATCCTTGGTCACGGCTCGATGTTGAATGGTAAACCGGTTCGACCCAGCGGGAGAACGGAGCTTCGGCGTTCACTCCTGGTCAGCAGTTTTCCATCGACAGTCAAAGCCGATACTCCCGAACTGATTCGTTTCAATCGAGTGGTTCAATTGGCATCGATGCGGCGACTTGGATCGGCGGCGTTGAACCTGTGTTATGTCGGTTGCGGGAGGCTGGACGGTTACTGGGCAACGACACTCAGCCTGTGGGACGTGGCGGCTGGCATGTTGTTTGCAACTGAAGCAGGTGCGTTTGCGACTCACCTCGACGGATCACCGGTAAATTACCGTGATTTGCAGTTTCTGGCAGCGGGCTCGGAGATCCTTCACGGGGAACTCCTGCCAATATTGCAGCTTGATTAAGACTGTCGGGTCGGTCGCGAATCGAAATCTGAAATTTCGCGGTTTCACGGAAAGTTTCCGACCCATGGCTTTTGACATGAACAAATTGACGGCCAAAGCCCAAGAGGCGTTGGTTGCTGCACAATCAATGGCGACCGAAAAAGGGAACGCCGAAATCGTGCCCATGCATTTGCTGGCATCGCTACTGCACGAACAGGATGGACTGGTTGTTCCCATCATTCAGAAAATGGGCGCGCCTCTCAGGCAACTCGAATCGATCGTCGGTTCTGAAGTTTCGCGATTGCCATCGAGTAGCGGAGGAAGCGCACCGGGTATGGGCCGGGCGCTTCAGGATGTGCTGAATCGCGCATCGGAACAGGCCAAGAAAATGCAGGACGAGTTTGTTTCGACCGAGCACCAATTGTTGGCCCTCTGCAAAGTTGAATCGACGGCATCGCGTGTTTTGAAAATGAACGCCGTCGAAGAAGCCGGCGTGCTCACTGCGATTCGTGAGATTCGCGGTTCGGCTCGCGTAACCGACCAGCACCCGGAAGGAAAATTTCAGGCTCTCGAAAAATACGGAATTGATTTGGTCGAGCGTGCCAAGGCTGGAAAACTTGATCCGGTAATCGGTCGTGACAAGGAAATTCGGCGGGTCATTCAGGTTTTGTCCCGCCGCACAAAAAACAATCCTGTTCTGATCGGTGAGCCTGGCGTTGGGAAGACCGCGATTGCCGAAGGACTCGCACTTCGCATTGTGCTGAACGATGTTCCGCAGAGCCTGCAAAACAAACGGGTTGTCGCGCTGGATCTTGGTGCATTGATCGCTGGTACGAAATTTCGCGGCGAGTTTGAAGAACGTCTCAAGGCGGTCCTGCGCGAAGTGACCGACGCGGCCGGGCAAATTATTTTGTTCATCGATGAATTGCACACCATGGTTGGAGCCGGTGCCGCCGAAGGTGCCAGCGATGCCGCGAACTTGCTGAAACCCGCATTGGCCCGGGGCGAGTTGCATTGCATTGGTGCAACGACATTGGACGAATACCGGAAACATGTCGAGAAAGACGCTGCCCTCGAACGGCGTTTTCAGCCCGTGATGGTCGTTGAGCCCAACGTCGAAGACACCATTACGATCTTGCGAGGCCTGAAGCAACG
>JAYVKA010000210.1:0-5519 GCA_043768885.1 Planctomycetota bacterium | reverse complement strand
TCCAGCGGCCCGGAAATTCCGGTGTGGGCTTTGACTCGATTGACTACCAGAACGTGGTCCGCTTCGAATGCGTTTCGGTCGAAATGGATTGGAAAGCCCAATCGATGCTCACAAACGGTGACGGTTTCCATCGATGCGCGAATCTCACAACCCAGACTGTCTGGCGTCATTCCAAGGCTGGCCAGAACCTTAACCTGCCCCTCCGCAGTTCCGCCGCCATGCGATCCCATGGCGGGAACCACAAACGGTTTAGCCCCAATTTCCTGCAGAAAATCAATTGTCGATCGCGTGATCTCGACAATGTTGGCGATCCCGCGGCTACCTGCCGTTACGGCGACGGAGTCTCCTTCGCGAATATGATCTTTCAATCGCAACGATGCCAGCTGTTTTCTGACAGCATCAGGAATGTCGACAATTTGGTGGCTGTCGAATTTCTGGCGAACTCTGCAAAATCGTGGAAGCATTTGTTAAGGCCAGCAGTTGAGTCAAACTTTTCCGTCAAACAGATTTAATTCTGACAGAAATGCGGGCGGCGAAAAGTGCGGGAATGAATGGATTATGACCGGGTGTCCATCCGAAAAATAGGAATGGTCTGCATGCTGAAGTCATTCATCCACAGGATGTCGACTTCAAAAGCGATTCTGGACGGGCATTCCCACTTGCCTCGTGCCTGTTCACGTATCGATCAACAGCATCGCCAGACCGATTACCAATGCGCCTTCACTGTTCGCGGATTTCATGCGTCAGTATTCCATAATCGTCCCCGCAATGAGCAATCTGGTCGAGTTTGAAAAAACTCTGGCCTCAGTCCTGCGGTATTCGCCAACCGGCTCGGAAGTTGTCGTTCCTTGTGCACACGATTTTCGGGATGTGCACGGACTGGACGGCGAAGTCAAACTGGTTCGGGCGGACGCAAAGTCGAAGCCGGAATTGCCCCAGTTGTTTCGCCTGGCTTTGGAACATGCCGGAAAAGAACTTGTTGGGTTGTTTTTACCTGGTGTTGAACCGGCCGGTGAATGGCACTCTCTGGTTTCAACCCAATTCGACGATCCGGAAATCGCGGCGATATCTCCAACTCTTGTCCCAGGTTCCGAATCCACAGTCCGATTGCCGAACCGTGCCGGCGTCAACGGAATTCGAATGGATCGCCAGTTCGGTCGAAAAATCGCAAAAACATCGAGTCGGAACAAGGAATCAGTAATCGATGGCCCACTGGTTCTGGCCGCAGTCTTTCGCAACGAGTTGTTTGGGTGGTTGGACATGAACCTGACCGGTTTGTCGCCGGAGTCACTCGAAATTGAATTGGCAGCCGGAATCAAAAACCTCGATTACCGGTCAATCAACATTTCAGACTGGCTGGTCCCCTGCGATTCCGCAGTCCTCGAAAACTGGAAAAAGTCCCACATCGATGGTGCCGATCAGGAACGCATCATTCGCCGTCACGCAAGCAATGGAACCGGCGGAATGTCGCTGCGAATTCTGTTTGACTTGCTGCGTGGCAGGGCAGGATCGGCGTTTGGACGATTGCTTGCCAGGCGTCATGGTCGAAAAGACGAGCAGTTCAACCAGAATTTGACGCAACGCAAATTGAACCGGGAAAAACTGGGTCTTGCGATCAGCAATCGACAGGGCGAATCTTCGCCAAAAAAATCCGCCCGCCGCGCCGCCTGAGTCGGCCCGATGTTTCTGCCAATCAGGCCAACGATCGTCGCATCCAAATTGTGACACCGAGCGCAAAACCGACCACGCCGACCAGGATCAGGATCACGCACGGCATGGCGACTTCCATCCAGGAAAATCCCCTCCAAATCGCTCCTTCGATTCCATAGATCGACCAACGAACAGGGCTGATTACGCTGGCCTCGAGCAGGATTTTCGGCATGAACATCGCCGGAATCATGGCCCCACCGATCATGGCCATGATCATGTTGATTCCCCAGCCGGCGCCGCTGACCCCTTGCTCCGTTTTCCCCAGCGTTGAGACGGCGATCATGATCCCGACGAATGCTACGGCAACGCAAACGCTGACAATGCCCAGCATCAAATAGTTGGCCGGCTCCATCCCCAACATCACTCCCAGCGTTGTCAGCATTGCGATTACAACCACGATCGCCAGGAAACAGGCCAGGGCCTTGCCAAGCAACAACGTCATTTTTCCAACCGGAGCAACCTGTAATCGGGGCAAGGTCCCCATCGTTTTTTCACGAACGAGAGAAATCGCGAAGCCCGCGGCACAGGCCATGACGCCCCATAACATGGCCTGCGGAAAGCTGATGTCCCAGGGCGATCGGAGTTTGGCAACTTGCCCGGCAATGCTGTTTGGGTCCAGCTCCCGCGTGACATCCAGTTTGTTGACTTTGACCAGTTGCATTCCGTTGGCGAGCGAGTTCTGGCTATCGTTCCCCGCGTTGCTACCCTCATCGGGCAGTGAGTTGAGCTCATTCACGCTCCCCATCATTTGCTTGAGCGATCCGAAAAACATTTTCGACGCCGCCAATTGAATGGGCGAGTTAGCCAGTTGCGTTTCCAGGTTTTTCTGTTGCTCTTCGATCAACGGCATCTGACGATCCATATTCATCATTTCTTCGCCGGCGATATTGCCCATCGCCTGCATCAGAAATCCTTCCATCATTCCGCTCTCGGCAGTTCGCGAGGGGTCCATGCCGACATCCAGGACGGGCGGCTCTTGCCACATGATCCCCGCGTGTTCTCCAAAGCCCTTTGGGATC
Source organism: Planctomycetota bacterium (assembly GCA_043768885.1). GTDB lineage: Bacteria > Planctomycetota > Planctomycetia > Pirellulales > Pirellulaceae > BJ22. The sequence goes on along the minus strand of JAYVKA010000210.1, from coordinate 2,790 downwards.
CGAATCAGCCCGGTCCGGTTTCCCAATCGCACATTGTTTTTCGCTTCGTCAAAACTCTCGGCGATGAGCTCAATGCTATCATTCTCACCGAGTTTTTCTGCCAGTCGTTGGGAAATTGGCGTTTGATCCTCATCAACGACCGACAACTTCATTTTGGAGCCGGACGAACCAGACGATGGCCCTCCCATGGCAAGTCCAAAAAACAGCCCCATCAAAATCGGGAACACAACAATAAAAAAGGCGCCCATTCTGTCGCGCGACAACAGTTTCAAATCTTTCATCGCCAGGTGCCAGATTTTGTTCACAGTGTGATTTCTCCGTTGGTTTTCTTGGGTTCGAACAGGCCAGGCAATCGTCAATCGCGAAGTGATTTTCCGGTCAATGCCAAAAACACGTTTTCGAGGTCGGGCCGTTCCATCGTCAGAGTCCGAAAAGCAACCCCGGCACTGTACATTCGGGAGATTTCCCGAACGGGATCGGCTGATTCGAAACGCAGCGATGATTCTTCGAAAGTGCCGGGAAACTCGAACCCGGTCGGAACCGACTCCACCTCGGCATACACTTTGCTATACCCACCGTGTTCCGAAATCAGCGAATCGACAGTCCCCAATGCCATCAATCGCCCATGATCCACAATCGCGATTTGGTCACACAACCGCTGGGCTTCTTCCATGTAGTGCGTCGTGTAAAGAATCGTCTTTCCATTCGACCGCAATTGTTCGATCGCTTCAAAGATGAAATTTCGGGATTGCGGGTCAACACCGACCGTCGGCTCGTCCAGCAGAATCAAATCGGGATCATGGATCATGGCTACCGCGATATTCAATCGCCGTTTCATCCCGCCCGAATAGGTCGAAACCCGATCGTCCGCCCGATCAACCAGTCCGGCCAACTCCAACGACCACTTCGTTCGGTCGCGCAACCGTGCTCCGGACAGATCATACATGCGGCCAAAGAAAGTGAGATTCTCGCGTGCCGTGAATTCGTCGTAAAGCGCCAGCGACTGTGGCGCAACGCCGGTATTCATGCGCGATAGTGGCTGCGCCGGTGGCTGACCAAATACCTGTACTGTACCCGAGTCCGGCGACAGCAACCCGGCAATCATCGAAATCGTTGTCGATTTACCCGCACCGTTTGGCCCCAGCAATCCAAACGTTTGGCCCTGGGGAATTTGAAATGACAATCCATCGACGGCGGTTGTCGAGCCGTAGCTCTTTTGCAATCCCTCGATCAATACGGCCCACTGCTTGTTCTGACCGTTCGGACTTGCCACAAGCCGTTTCCTGTTTTGGAGATGTGTGAAAAAAACCAGTTCCTGGTTTCGCGGAGGATATTGCCGGGATTCCAGGTTGGAACCGGACAATTCAGAAATCTAAGGCAATTCGAGCGTCGATTTTTTCGGCGGTTCGGACTCTTGTTTTGCCGACGCGATTGGGGCATTCAGGAAGGCCAACCGAAGCTTGTGCAAAACGTTTTCCAGCGTCTCCGCCTGATCTTCGCTCAAGTTTCCCTTCGAAATATCCTGAATCACAGCCAGCATGTCGATCAGGTGTTTGGCGAGCGGGCGATTTGCTGCGGACTTTCCAGTCGCAGGGTCAGGGAAAAAACCGAGAGCCATCATGGCCTGGGTGCTGAAGGTCGAAATCAGGATTTCAAAAGTCGGCTTCGGCAAGTCACGAGCCTGTTCGAAATTTTTGTCGGGCTGATCGACTTTGGCAGCCCTGACCGTTTCTTCTTTTTCAGCGGCCACTTTTGCTTTCCAATCATCATCGACAACGATTTGTGGCTCGTCATCCTGGTTTTCGGAATTCGAAGTCATGGAACGCTCCGTGAATAGAGGTGTGTGATATGGAAATGGCGGCCGTTTATTTTTTGGGGTTGTGGATCTGGCTAAAGATCCTCCAGCGCGGGGATCTTTAGCAAGATCCACTACGCTCAACCTATAGTCCAAGCTGTCGCTACGTACTTGTCTCCGCCATGGAATCTTTGGTGCTGCGATTTCGGGCCGCTTCGATAAACCCGCTGAACAGCGGATGGGGCAACGTCGGCTTGGATTTGAATTCCGGATGGAACTGGACAGCGACGAACCATGGATGATCGGGAATCTCGACGATTTCCACGAGCGAATTTTCCCGGCTTGTTCCGGAAAACAGCATCCCGTTCGCTTCAAAGCGGCTGCGAAACTGGTTGTTGAACTCGTATCGATGGCGGTGCCGTTCGCGAATGGAACCGGTTTCATAACAGGTGGCGGCAACCGAGCCATGTTGCAATTCCGCCTGCTGGGCACCGAGTCGCATCGTGCCACCCTTTTCCGTGATCTTCAACTGCTCATCCAACAAGCAAACCACTGGATATTCCGTGTTCTTGTCAAACTCAGTCGAGTTCGCACCGTCCAGGTTCAACACCGAACGGCCGAATTCAATCACGGCACACTGCATTCCCAGGCAGATGCCAAAGAACGGAATATTTCGTTTTCTTGCCCAGCGAATCGCGTCAATTTTTCCTTCGACTCCGCGCTCACCAAATCCGCCTGGAACCAGAATGCCGTCATATCCGGACAGCAAACGCTCCGGGCCTTCCTGCTCGATGTCTTCGCTTTGAATTCGGCCGATGCGGATTTGCACACGATGCTTCAGTCCGGCATGGTCGATCGCTTCGTAAATCGATTTGTATGCGTCCTTGTGAGCAGCATATTTTCCGACAACCGCAATACTGATTTCGGATTCGGGGTTTCGCATCCCGTGCAACATCTCCAGCCAATCGTCCATGTCCAGCGAACTGGCGGACAAT
>JAYVKA010000209.1:0-2102 GCA_043768885.1 Planctomycetota bacterium | reverse complement strand
TGGCTGAGAAGCAGAAGATCAAGCATTACTATGGATTGGGTGAACGTCAGCTGCGACGTTACTTCGAACGCGCGACCAGGATGAAAGGCAACACGGGCGAAAACCTGTTGCTGATTTGCGAAAACCGGCTGGACAACATCGTTCGTCGCGTTGGTTTGTGTGCGACCCGACCACAAGCCCGACAGGGTGCTTCGCATGGTCATTTCCGCGTTAACGGCGTCAAGGTCGATGTGGCTTCGTACCAGTTGCGTCCAGGTGACGTGATCACGGTACGTGCAAACGAAAACGTGCTGGCCCTGTACCGCAAGATAATTGGGATAGGTGTCGATGGCCAGGGAATCGAGTGGGCTTCGCTGGATGCAGACACCTTGACGATCAATGTTCATGGTGCGCCGGGTCCGTCCGATATCAGCTTGCCGGTAGATGCAAACGTCGTTGTCGAGTTTATGTCCCGATAGAGTTTGAGCAAAAAAGTAGCCCGGTGGTCCCCCCCCCCCCCACCGGAAGGCATCCAGGAAAATCACGGCGGAGGACCGCCGTGCTACTTTTTTGGCTGTTCAAGTACAACCTCCGGCAAGTCCCTGGCAACGGTGGCTTGCCGTTTTTTTTGGAGTGAGGAAACGATGCATACTCAATTGGTGGTGATTGGTGGTGGCCCGGGCGGATATGCGGCTGCTTTTCTGGCGGCTGATCACGGGATGGATGTAACGATCGTCGAAAGCGAAAGCCGTTTGGGCGGTACATGTTTGTTGCGCGGGTGCATACCGTCCAAAGCCCTGTTGCATGTCGCCAAGGTGATGAGTGAAGTCGAAGAGCTTGGTCACGATTGGGGCGTCTCGTTTTCGACCCCGAAGGTTGAAATCGAAAAGCTGCGTGCCAGAAAAGAGAAAGTCATCTCGACATTGACTGGCGGGCTGGCGGGGCTGGCAAAGAGTCGCAAGGTCAAAGTCATTTATGGATTGGCAAAGTTTGGAGATGCAAAGACCCTGGAGATTACGGGCCAGGGCGATTCGATTCCGGAAGGAGGCAAGCTGACTTTCGACAACTGCATCATTGCGACTGGCAGCACACCGGCAATGCCAGGCGCTTTCAAAATAGATTCGCCGCGCGTGATGGATTCGACAGGAGCGCTGGATCTCGCGGATGTTCCCGACACGATGCTGGTGATTGGAGGCGGATATATCGGGCTGGAGATGGGGAGCGTTTATGCCGCGCTGGGCACGAACGTCAGCGTGGTTGAGTTGCAGGAAGGATTGTTGATGGGTGCGGACCGCGATCTGGTCCGGCCGTTGCAAAAACGCCTGCAAGCGTTGTTCGAGAAACGAATATTCCTGAACACAAAGGTTGGCAGCATCGGCAAGAAGGGGGACCAGATCAGCGTCTCGTTCGAAGGGCCTGGGAAATTCGGCTCCGAAGACTACGACCGTGTTCTGGTTTCTGTTGGCAGGGCTCCGAATACCCGAAACCTTGGCCTGGAAAAGACTGCGATTCAGACCGACAAACGGGGGTTTGTTGTTCACGACGCCCAGCTGCGAACAGCTGAACCAAACATTTTCGTTATTGGTGACGCGGCTGGCGAGCCGATGCTGGCGCACAAGGCGACTCATGAGGGGCGGACGGCCGTCGAGATTATGTTGGGGAACGAATCGGAGTTTCACCGACGCGCGATTCCGGCCGTTGTGTTTACTGATCCGGAAATTGCGTGGGCGGGATTGACCGAGGAAGAAGCGAAACGCGACGGTGTGGCGTTTGAGGTTGTGACTTATCCGTGGGCAGCCAGCGGACGGGCCCAGGCGATTGGCCGGACGGATGGCTTGACGAAATGGCTGGTCGATCCGGAAACGGAACGGGTGATTGGATGTGGTATCGTTGGATCCGGCGCGGGTGAGTTGATTGCCGAAGCAGTTGTCGCACTGGAAATGGGAGCTCATGTCCGCGATCTGACCGAATCGGTACACGCGCATCCGACGCTGGGGGAAACGCTGATGAACGCCGCTGAGGTTTTCTACGGCACGGCGACAGAGGTGTACAAGCCGAAGAAAAAAGAAACGGCGTCGGTGTAAAAATCGTGGCATAGGCTTCCAGCCTGTGTAGTTATGGAT
>JAYVKA010000208.1:0-32394 GCA_043768885.1 Planctomycetota bacterium | reverse complement strand
CCCTCCTCGACTGGAACGGCCGAGCTGTTGGATGTTGTCAACGACTTGAACGATGACCCTCAGGTATCCGGCATTTTGGTCCAGCTCCCCTTGCCGCTTCTGGTGGACCCGCTCGCGGTCCTCGATGCAATCGATCCCCGCAAGGATGTCGATGGGTTTCACGCCGAGAATGTCGGGTTGATGCTGCAAGGCCGACCGAGGTTTTTGCCTTGCACTCCCCTGGGAATTTTGCAGATTCTTCGGTCCAGCAATATCCCGGTCGAAGGCAAACAAGTCTGTGTGATTGGCCGTAGTGACATAGTCGGAAAGCCGCTGGCCGCGATGCTCATGCAACGGACCAGCCCGTTCGGCAATCAGTATGCCAACGCGACCGTCACCGTCTGTCACAGCAGGACCCACGACCTGGCTGAAATTTCGTCCAACGCGGAAGTGCTGATTGCCGCGATTGGCCAGCCGGAATTCGTGACCGCAGAGATGGTTCGGCCCGGCGCAACGGTGATCGATGTCGGGATCAATCGGGTCGGCAGCCGACTGGTTGGCGATGTTGATTATGCTGGTGTCAGCCGGGTTGCCGGGGCAATCACTCCGGTTCCAGGAGGAGTCGGTCCGTTGACCGTTACGATGTTGTTGGCCAATACACTGCGCGCGGCGCAATACCAGGCGGATTAACTGTCGGCAATAATCGGCGACTTGGGAACAGGAGAAACAGGGCAATGCACCAAACACGGAACCGCTATCCCGTCGTTGTATGGTGCCTCGCAATTCTCTGCGTATTGTGCCTGTTCAATGGCGGATGCGGTGGATGCCGTCGTGACAACCCGGACAGCACCGCAGACAAAAAAGATAATCCCGACGAAAAGAAAGACGAAAAACCAAAGGAACGGTTTACGACGGACCCGGTAGTCCTTTATCCAGGCGAATTCAAAGACGAAATCCGTCGCAACCGCTACAAGCCTGGGCACATGGCTACGGCCAGCCTGCGGGTGACGTCCAACCTGGCTGATACCAACGGCCAGTTGCAAGCAACAGGCGTCAACGCCAGCGGCGCGCCATTGCCCATCATCGGAACGGGAATGTCGCTCCAGTCCCGTCGCCCTGTGGTGCTGGCCAGGGAAGAACCGAAGAACATCGAGACGCTGGTCTTTCTGCCGCATCGCGATTTGATCGCCGCCAACATCAGCGTCCGACTCCAGCTGATGGCAATTTCGGGTTTGCCTCTGATCGATACGAGCCAGCCAGTCATCGCACTCAAACCGTGGCAATATCATGTCGTGCTGTTGAGTGACGAGCCGGACCAGTTGAAGTATTTGCAGATGCTCGATTGCGTTCAGATTCCGGCGTTTGATACCGAACCACCGCCGCCGTTTTATCATTTGGTTCGTCCGGCCAAGGATGATCCGGTTCCGTTGTCATCAACCGTGATGGGATGGACTACGATCGCCTATTTGTTGTGGGATGGCTTTGATCCGGAGCGGCTGGACGAGGCCCAACGACAGGCGTTGCTGGATTGGTTGCACTTCGGTGGCCAAATTATTGTCAACGGGCCTGGTTCGCTGGACAGTCTGCAAAACAGTTTTCTCGCTCCGCTGTTGCCCGCTATTCAGGACGGTGCAAAAAACATCTCCGGCGATGATCTGGCTGAATTGAATGCGAACTGGTCGCTCCCCCGTGGCAACAGCAATTCCCGATCGTATACCCTTGAAATTCCGGATAACACTCCGCTCCTGGGAGTTCAATTGAAACTGAATCCCGGCGCGAGAGTTGTTGACGGGACGGCTGGCACGGTTGTCGAAAAACTGGTCGGGCTGGGCAGGGTCGTGGTGACCGGTTTCTCGCTAAAGGATCCGCGACTGAAAAAGTGGCCCAGCATCTCCTCCTTCTTCAACGGCGCGCTCTTGCGAAAACCACCCCGCAAATTCAGCCGCGGAATTCTCGACCAGGTTTCGTTCGAGTGGGAACCGCCCATCAGCACGTTTGACACGACGATCGGATCAAGAATGCGGATGCTCAGCCGGGATTTGAACCCGGGGGTGGCGCGTCGGACAATGGTCGATGAAGAGACGGAGGACATGACTTCAACCAGGTTCATGAATATGCCCCGGTTTGGTGGCATGCCAGCCCTTGGCGATTCGTTCGAACGAAAACCCGATCCGGCCAATCCCGAAAAAAGTGATCTTTTCGACGGGCAGTTTGGATTGCCAGACAGCGGCCTTTGCGGCTGGAACGACGAAGAGGGAATCGCCGCAGCGGCTCGGGAAACGATCAGCAGTGCTGCGGGGATTCGGCCTCCATCGCGCAAGTTCGTGATTCAAATGCTGGCCGGTTATCTAATTGTTTTGGTACCGCTGAACTGGCTTTTCTTCAGGCTGATTGGAAAAGTTGAATGGGCGTGGATCGCCGCGCCGATTATTGCCATCGCCGCAGCCGTGACCATCATCCGAATGGCCTCGCTCGATATTGGATTCGCCCGCAGCCAAACCCGGGTCGGACTGCTGGAAATCCATGGCGGTTATTCCCGCGCCCATTTGAGCGAGTATTCAGCTCTCTACACTTCGCTCTCGACCGGTTACAGCCTGGAATTTGATGACAGCGAAGGAATCGCCATGCCGTTTCGAAAGAGATCTCCCGAAAACGACAACGGTCAACTGAAGCCTGTGAACCTGGAACGAACCATCGTCAGCCGCATGACCGGGTATCCCGTCAAATCCAATTCGACGGGGATGATTCACGCGGAAATGTTTCTGGATATCGGAGGAACCATCCAGCTGGAAACTTCGGTCGAAAACAGGATTCGTCTGGTGAACGGCACGGATTACAAACTGGTGAATGCCGGAATCGTTCGTTGTGACCAGAATGGAAAACTTGAATTCGCACCCGTCGGTGAACTTTCGGCCGGTGATTCAGCGGACGTCGTTTTTGAAGCCAGGGCCAACGACAAACTGTACGGTTACTGGAACGCATTTCCTGAATTTTCAAGTTTCGGCAACTACATCGAATCGGTTTGGAACGAGGCCACCAACAACGCCGAGTCCATTCAGCTTTCCGATGCCGTCGCGCTTGCTCCGGTCGATGAACGGGATCGTCCGGCCGTTCGGGATTATTTGGTTCGCAATTTGTCCAACAAATCGTATCAAGTCGAAGACGAATTGCTGGTCGGCAAAGAACTGTTTCACTCCGCATCGCTGCTGTTTGGAACTCCGGAGAATGTCGAGGGAACTGGCGTCGGCGAGTTGTTCGATATCGTTGCCGGTGATCTCGTGCTGATGCCGGGGCAAGCCCGCTTAATTGGAGAAATTCGCGAACCCATTGGGAAACACCAATTGCAACCCGCTGCGACCCAAAACACCCAATCCACACTGGTCGTCGTTCATTTGCAGTCGGCCGAATTGCCTGTGGCAAAACGGGATTCCAATGCCCTTCAGGATTTCCTGGCCGCTCCGGACCAGGACAAATGGATGAAGCAAATCCAAGAATATGAAAACGAAGTCGATGCGGAATCCGATTCTGAATCCGATGCTGAAGCAGACTTGGAAACCGGTGGCGGACAATGACGCGGAAAAACATCTTGCCGGAATCCGTCCGGCCTTACCCACTAACCCGAGAACAGGCACCCAATGATTGAAATTCGCGGATTCGGCAAAGACTACGGTGACTTCACCGCTGTCGAATCGCTGGACCTGGATATTGGCAAAGGCGAGATGTTCGGGTTCATTGGCCCGAACGGTGCCGGCAAAAGCACCACGATCCGCTACCTCGCGACACTGCTCAAATCGTCTCGCGGCGAAGCAACGGTCAACGGCTTCAGCGTTTCCAAAAATCCGATGGATGTCCGCCGCAGCATTGGATACATGCCCGACGACTTTGGCGTTTACGACGGCATGAAAGTCTGGGAGTTTCTCGATTTTTTCGCAGTCGCGTATCAGCTGGGCCGGACTCAACGAAAGCAAATCATCCCCGACGTACTGGAACTCCTTGATCTGACCCACAAACGAAACGACTATGTCAACGGACTGTCTCGCGGGATGAAACAGCGGCTGTGCCTCGCGAAAACGCTGGTCCACGATCCCCCGGTTTTGATTCTGGACGAGCCGACCAGCGGTCTCGATCCACGTGCCCGAATCGATGTCAAGGCGTTGCTGCGCGAACTTCGCCGAATGGGCAAAACGATTTTGATCAGCAGCCACATCCTGACCGAACTCGCCGATTGTTGTACTTCGATCGGCATCATCGAGCGGGGGAAGATGCTGATGAGCGGACCGATTGATCATGTCTATCGCCAGATTCGCGGCAACATGATCGTCTCGGCGCGGCTGGGCAAGAATCTCGACGCCGGGCTGAGCATTATCCGCAGCCGCCCCGAAGTCCGTGACGTCCAGGTTGATGGGGACCGAATCAGCATCGAGTTCGAAACCCCCGATCATGATTCGGCTACGCTGCTGAAACAGCTGGTCGAAGCCGGAGTTGAAGTCCGCAGTTTCGCCGAAAAGGAACCCACCCTCGAAGACGTCTTTATGCTCGTCACCAAGGGCCTGGTCACCTGACCGCCCCCGTGGCTTTGGCTTCCAGCCGAAGCGTTTGCTAACATTGCTTCGGCTGGAAGCCAATGCCACGAAATTTTGCATATCGACGACCGACAGGTCGTGGCGTACCACCTTTCTAGTACAGCTGCCGTGTATATTCAGCTCGCTTGAAATCATTAAGAGTGAGGTGTGTGATGCCTTGTGTCCGGTTCGGTTCGGTGTTTTTCATTCTCATCATGTTGGGTCTGCTGGCTGGATCCACACCAAATCAATCTTTTGCCCAGGAGCCGGGCGAGTTCCAGTTCGAAGCCAACCAACGATCTGGTACAAGCCTGCATGAAGCGAAGATCGAAAAAGGTCTGCCCGAAGGTTTTGATTCCAGCGAACTGGTCGCTGGAATCGGCGGCGACAGTCTTGCGAATGCGCTGACGGGATGGTTTTCGTTTGGCGATGCACGATCGCGATCGGTCACGGTTCTGTTGACCGATGAAACACCGCGCCGACTGTTTGTTGACCTCAATCGCGACCGGGTACTGGAATCATCCGAGTTGATTTCTCCTTCGACCGACGAACCGAATAGTTGGATCGTCGATCTGGATGCCGAATTCGTCCGGCCAGAAGCCGAACCGATCCATCAACAGCAACAAGTCCGAATTGGATTCAAACCGGACGAAGAGCAGCTGATTTTGTCCGCTTCCGGATCGATGATCGGGACCGTTGAGTTTGCTGGCGAGCAACGAATGGCCCGTTATGTCGATCGGGATTCCAACGGTCGCTGGTTCGACGCTGACGACCGGTTGTTTGTGGATTTAAACGGCGATGGAAATCTTGATCCGTTGCTGGAACGACTTCCCTGCCAGGGAATGCGGCAGATCGATGGAAAACTGTACGCGATTTCCGGAGACGATGCGGGGCGAAGGCTGACGATCGAAGCGGTCCACGATCGCGGCTCGATCGTGCCGGTCGTCAAACTCAATGACCCGTCGGCAAAAGTGATTTCTGTTGATGCCTCCATTGCATCGAACAGCGGCATGCAAATTCGCGTCCTTGCGATCGATGAACCGGTAGAAGTTCCCGTCGGCAGTTGGCACGTGGCAAACCTGAGAATCACTGTACAGGGCGAGTCCGGCACGTACTCGTTTGTGTTTGAAAACCTGAATCCCAAAGCCAACCCGCAACTCGTTGAAAAGGATGGATCTTTCGATATCGAATTGCTGGGCACGATGCGGATCACCGCGACGACATCGAATCTGCAAAAACCCGAAGGTGCAACACGAATCGTGACGCCTCTGCTGAAAACCGGGTCGGGACTTTACCTGGCCAATGCCCGGTCCGGAAAAGTCGAGGCGAGCAACGAAAACCGGTTGGTCGCCCGCAGCCTTTCACTCGGCTCTCAATTTCATATCGGTTCGACTGGTTTCACGTGAGGTACGTTCTGTCCGGTCCCGGTTCGGGTCCCCCAGGATTTCGCCCTTTCGCAAGTCGAAACATGGCTCGAGTTCGATTCCGGCCCACTCGCCGGAGTGTTGACGGAGATTGTGAAATGATTCGCCGAACTTTTTTCAGCTTGCCGATTTTGCTTGTCTTGTTACTGGCCGCGAACAACGACAATTGTTCCCTGGCGCAGGAAACCGATGAACGGTTCACCGAAGCGCCGGCCAGCGTTCGATGCTATGGCCGCGTTCGGGATGTTGCCGGAAACCCGGTCGAAAACGCACGCGTTACGTTGATCGCTCCGCACGGCGAAGTCTACATCATGGCCGGGAAAATCGGCAGCAAACCGGCAGTGCTCCAGACCACGACGAACATGGAAGGTACTTTTTCGCTGGACTTCGGCACCGACGACCTTCGGTTTTTGGGTGTCACTCCTTTTGTCTTGATGATTCAGGCCGACGGGTTTGAGACCGATGCAGTCGAGTTCACCATGACCCGCATGATGGTCGATCTGCCCCACGAAAGAATTTTGGCACGACGCCAACCAGTTCGATTGCGGATTCGGGATTCCGAAGGCAAACCGGCCGCCGGCGCACAAGTTCGTGTTGCCCGGATCAACAAGGTTTTATTGCCGCTCCAAATCGAAAACAATCCCGTTTTTGAAACGGATGCCGAAGGAAGTGTGGTACTCGACGGAGTCAAGCTGGACTCGCTTCGTTCGATTTACGTCCAGTCCGAATCGGCTGGAAATCAACTTGTTCCTGTCGAACGGAACGGCGATGAACTGATTGCGACGCTAATGCCGACAGGACACGTCAACGGGCAGATCGAAATAACCGACGGTGGCGACGTGTCGGTTTTGGGCTCGCGGAAGGCTCTTGTGGCTTCTTGGCAGGTGTTGGATTTTCGGGATGAAGGACCTCTTTCCGTTTCCTGGCAGACTGTCACGCTGGATGGTCAGGGACGATTCGTTGCGGACCGGATTGCAACGGGAACCCTGGGGCTGCTGTTCACCAAAAGTGAATGGCCAAAGATTGCCCAACGGATGAAGGAGATGCGAAAGTTTTCCCAGTTGACAAAAGACAACAGCCCACTGGACTGGAAGTTAACCTACTCTCCGGCCCGCGAATACAAATTCAAATTCATCGGCGAAAACGGAGAACAACTTCCCCGGCTCTCATTCTCCAACGAGGACATGGGATTTTTGGGTTCTGCCCCGAGCATGACGGACGAAAACGGCGGGTATTCGGTTCTTAATCCAGAGGGCGAAAAGCTGGACAGGCAGTTGTTTCCCCAGGATCCGTACGGACGCGTCAGCCTGGAAGCGTTCGGCATAATGCTTGACAGATTGAAGTACGCCGAAGATGGCACGCCCGAACCGGTTCGGTTGACTCGGTCGCGGGCACTGACCGGTCGCGTCATTGACGAACAGGGAAACTCGGTAGCGGGTGCAACGGTCGATTACAGTTATGGCCTGGAACGGTTCAATCAAACCGGTGAAACCTGGACCGACAATTCGGGCCGATTTGTTATTCGGGGACTTCCACCGAATGCCGCGCTCGAAGTCACGGCCCGCAAAGGGTCCGCGATGACAATACCAGGGGAGTCGGCGAATGTCGTTGCGGGGACCAAAGGCGAATTCACGTTGATACTGGTCGAGCAACCGACCGCCGCTCCGGTCGGACGAGTCGTGGACCGCGATGGCAATCCGGTTTCGGGAGCGACCGTTTCGATCAACCGGGTTTCGGTAATGATCAAGGAAAGCTACAGCGCCGAAGAAACGCAGGGAGTTCCCTGGCAAGCCGATTTGTCCTCGGTGACGACTGATGCAGACGGCATGTTCCAATATCCGGCAACCCCTGGTTTCGGCGACCGAATCCAGGTCAACATCCAAGCCGATGGTTATCTTCCGTTCCGCGCTCCATTCGTCCAGGGTTCGCGACTGGAACTGGTCGATGGCCGGTTGCGGTTGGGGGATTTTCGTTTGTTGAATGTGCCACCGAAAGTCAACGCGACAGTCCGATGCATCGACCATGCAACGGGCCAAAGGGTCTCTGGAGCCGATATCGTTTTCATTGGCGTCCATGCCGGACGGACTTCTGCAAAAACCGGCGAGAATGGTTCGATCGCATTGACATTGTCCGACACGTCGCAAATTGCCGCCGTGCGAGCCGATGGTTATCAGGTTTTGTTCCAGTCAATCGATCACGTCGCGAACACAGTCGAATTCGAATTGCAAAAACATGTCCCGGGTGACGCGAACCAGCGGTTGGAATGGTTTGACCGAACACGGCAGAATTACCTGGACGTTGCACAGCGATTGTTCTCGCAAATGGAAAGACCGGTTCCCGGTAAATCAACCTTTTATAGACAGACTCTTTTCTTTGAAAGCCTGGCGACGATCGATCCGGACGCGTTTTATAAAACGATTTCAGATTCAAACGCAGCGATCGAGGAAAAAGACACGATCACTCTTTTTCACTTGACAACCATCGCCAAACAGTCATTAAGGCTCGCCACGGCGTTACTCAACTCATCCAAAATCGACGCGCATCTAAAGCCTGCAATTCTCGCCCAGTTTGCAGCGACGTCGACAGACGCGGACCTGAAAGACGAGCTGTACGGCGAAGCGATCGTGGGCTTGGGAGCACTGTCCGGCAAAGACCGACTGTTGGCGACGGGCTATGTGGCACAGAGCCTGATTCTGGACGGGCGAATTTCGGTCGCAAAATCAATTGTAAAAAGTGCCTGGGACCAGGCGGACGAGTATCAAAAGCTTTTAAAGAGCGAGACGCAGAAAGATGCATTTCACGAAGCCCGTGTCTTTGGGCCGGTCCTGGCGATCATCGACCCGGACGCCGCGCTCCGCCTGATTCCGTTGTTGGCAATTCAGCGCGATGTTGAAAGGCTGAAAGACGAGGCACTGGGGGCCCTCTCGCTGTGCGACTGGGAGCAGCTTCAGAAAGTCTGCAGCGAACACAACCTCAAATACCATGGAGGCATGGCGGAATGGATTCTTCATCCGGATACAGGAAACAAAGCCAATCCCGAACTGGTCCCGTGGGCGATCAGTGTTGTGGGCCAGCTGGAAAAATCTCCGACACGGATGGCCCTCTGTTTGTTCGCGGCAAAGCGTTTGCCCCCTGGTACAGAACGTGACCGATTGATGGCGCTAGCTGTTCAATCGTGGAAAGTTCCGGAGATTGTAATGTGGTCGTTTGGAAATGACCCCGCCAAACTCGCGATTGAACAGCTGGTCACGTTTGACTCGATACAACCTCACGAACTCGATCAGTTGGTTTTCGCCTGTCTAAACAATGCCCCGACATCGTTCGACTCCAGGAACATGCTGGGAGTTCTCGGTAACGCGGCCCGGTTGCTCGGAATGCGTGACACGAAACTCGGACGGGCCCTGCTGGAACCGGCCTTCGATGATTCGGTCTGGTTGTTCGACGCGATTGGTCGAACGTGGTTTGACTATAACCCTGTCCTCAGTTCCACCGTCTGGATCGATCCGGTCTGGGCCGGCGACCTGACCCAACATTTGAGCGACCGCCATTCCCCCGACGACCCCATACGCCAACTGCAACTCTTCGGAACCATCATCCGCGAAATCAACCCGCTGAATTCGGGAATGAAGTAAAGCGCAATCCGGTCCTGAAATCAAGGTACGATGGACGTCCTCGTCCGTCGAAACACCAAGGCCACCCAAACACCCCGAATTCGACGGACGAGGACGTCCATCGTACAGAGTCATTCACCGCACCGACTTGATTCTTATGGAACTACTGCGTTGGATATTGGCAATCGGTTGCTTGACGTTTTTTGGCGTTGCCTGAATCCTGGTCGCAGGGTATCTTTTTTCGCATGATTACTCCCCCATAAGCACCAAAACCGACGGCGATTCGCTGTGAACCAGCAAGAGAGTCTCCGCACAGCTGTCGTTTTGCCAGGCAGCCCTCTACTTGTTGTGCTTTTCCCCCGTCTTGCCTGACGCCCGACCCCTGCCAGTCTCCCGGTTTTGGACATGAACACTATCCCCGAAAATCTTGCCGAAACCACAACTGCGGCTCACACGATCGCTGAGATTGAAAAACAGCGGTTGCGACGACGAACGTTTGCCATCATTTCGCACCCGGATGCTGGCAAGACTACGTTGACCGAAAAGCTGTTGCTGTTTGGCAACTCGATTGAGATCGCGGGGGCAGTTCGTGGCCGGAAATCGGAACGGACGGCTACTTCGGACTGGATGGAACTGGAGAAGGAGCGTGGCATTTCGATCAGCTCCACGGCGCTGACTTTTGAGTTCGCCGGATTCCAGATCAATCTGCTCGATACGCCCGGTCACCATGACTTTAGCGAAGACACCTATCGCACGTTGATGGCCGCCGATGCGGCCGTGATGGTCATCGATCTGGCCAAGGGGATCGAGGCGCAGACCGAAAAGCTGTTCCGGGTTTGTGCGCTGAGGAAGATTCAGGTGCTCACATTCGTGAACAAGGTGGACCGACAGGGCCGTTCGCCGCTGGAAATCATCGACGAGATTGAACGCAAG
This sequence comes from Planctomycetota bacterium, assembly GCA_043768885.1. Lineage (GTDB taxonomy): Bacteria > Planctomycetota > Planctomycetia > Pirellulales > Pirellulaceae > BJ22. The sequence goes on along the minus strand of JAYVKA010000208.1, from coordinate 21,885 downwards.
TTTTCGATTGAACCGGTTCCGCAGAACTGGCCGCTCGGAAGTGGCGAAGACTTCCGTGGCTTCGTCGATCTGCTTGACGATTCCATTCACCTGTTTGACGAGCGGCGTTCCAGTTCCCGCATTTCGCCCAAAATTGTCTCGTGGGAAGACCTGGAATCGACCCAACCCGCGATCAACCCGGAATTGATCCAGGCAACGAACGAAGAAGTCGAGTTGGTGCGAATGGCTGGGGCTACACTGGAAACGAGCCGGTTTTTGGATGGCTCGCAGACACCGGTGTTTTTTGGCAGTGCACTCACGAACTTTGGCATCGAACATTTTCTGCACGGTTTTCTAAGGCTATGCCCGCCGCCTGGATCGCGAGTAAATGATGGGAAGAGGCTCTCGACGGACAATTCCAATTTCTCCGGGTTCGTTTTCAAAATCCAGGCCAACCTTGATCCGCGGCATCGCGATCGCGTGGCTTTCTTGCGCGTGTGCAGTGGCATGTTTGAGCGAAACATGGAAGTGACGATTGCGCGAACGATGAAGAAGATTCGAATTGCTCGCGCGTTTCGGCTGTTTGGCCAAGACCGCCAAACACTGGACGAGGCCTACCCGGGGGACATCATCGGCTTGGTTTGCCCGGGGGAGCTGCGGCTGGGTGATACGCTTTGCCAAAATGAAATTGTTCACCAGGAAGGCCTGCCGCAATTTTCACCGGAGTTTTTCGCGGTTCTGCATTGCACCGATACGGCGAAACGCAAACAGTTCGACCGGGGCCTCAAGCAACTTGTCGAAGAAGGTGCGATCCAGGTCTTTCACGACGCCCACTCCAAACGGCGAGAATTCCTGTTGGCCGCCGTTGGAGAATTGCAATTCGATGTCGTCCGTTATCGGCTGGAGTCCGAGTACAATGCGCCGACGACATTGAGTTGGCGGCCTTACAAATTGGCTCGTTGGTTCAACGCAACGGATGCCCAAAAAGCCAGCCTGCAACTCCCGTCCATGGCCAAACTCGCACTGGACCAGTTCGGCAACAACGCAGTGCTGCTTCATTCCGAATGGGACGAAAAGACATTGCATCGCCTGAACCCCAAGATCCAGTTCGAGGAAATTCGGGTCTCAACCCCAGTGTAGTTTGAGATGGGTAGTCCGTGCCAAAAGAATCAATCTGACGATTGCCCGGTGCGTATCCCTGAACCGGCTCAGTTCCGACTGAGTCATGCAATACAAGCCCGAAGAACTGGCGAGTGTCCGGAGCGCTAAGATTCGCCCGCTTGCGCTTCGGGCTAGTATTCTCAAAGATTGATGCGTCAAATGATTGGGAAAGACTATTGGTCCATCCGGCAAAAATCGAAAAGCATTCTCTTGCTGGCGATGGGACGGACGGTGGAGAGATGCTTTGGGTTGTGAGTCCATCGGAAAGGCCGGATCGACGTCCAGCGGCTGTTGATCCTCGCGCAATTCTGGACGGGAGTTCAAAATGACCGAAATGGCAACGCCGGGTTTGGTGTCGGGCACGGTTATCAATACCTCGCGCGGGACTGTTGTCTTTTTGGCAATCTGCGCCGGACTGTTGGGTTTTGTGGCTGGGTTCGTCTTTTGGGACTCCTGGAGCCATGAGGAAGGCGAGTATGTCTTGTCGTTCCATCTGTCCAGCCAATCCCTGTTTACGTTTTTTACCGTTGGTCTGTGCGCGGTCGGCGGAGTGGGATGCTTTATCGGATTGCTATGCAGATCTGTTTTCACCAAGCAGCTAATTCTGGGTGAAAACGTATTGCAGATAATCCGGACGAGCTTTCTCGGATCGACAGTCGAAACTCAAATCCCGTACACCAACATTGCTGCCGTCACTTGCGAGAAAGAAGCGAATGGATTCGGGCAACTGCAAGTTGGTATCGACTTGCGCTCCGTACACGCTCCAGGGACGTACTCCAGCAGAGGCGATTTTGCCAAGGCGGAAAAAGACGACCGGGATTTGTATTTGCCTGGATTTCTCGTGATCGGTCCGGAAGAAATCGCCCGGCTTCTGTTGGAGCTATGCAAGCAGAATGGCGATTCGCCTGGGGATTAAGTCATCCTTTTTGCAACCTGTATTCCGACTCAGACAAAAACCCTGGTAATGTTCGAGGCTACGAGTCCCCGTTTGGCTACCGATGCAAGGGACTCGTAGCCTCGTCTACTACTGCTCAAATGAAACCTGCAACATTGTTTGGTGTTTCGGCTGGAAGCCAAAACCACGAGACAATCCTTGAATCTGGCCAATTGAGACTGTTCAGATGAGGTGAAAAATTGCCGGGCAAAACCCTTTCGAATGGGATTGCAGTTAATCTATGCTAATGTCGGGAAGCCATGTTTTTCAGTTCATCCAACCGGGAATCTTTATATGAGTGGCCGGCCGCCCAAAGTGCCTGATCCAGCCAACCCGTTTAGCTCACCGATGCGTGGCGGAAAAGAACCTCATCCTGTGTATGCGGCCAATCCGAATGAAGGGGATGCAACGGGTGGGTTGATTCCTTACAAAAACCCGCACGCGCTGATTGCCTATTACCTGGGCATTGTCGCGCTGTTGCCCTTGATCGGATTGCCGTTCGGTATCGCGTCGATCATCCTGGGCGTGAGCGGATTGAGAAAGCGCAAGGCGAATCCGGTGATCAAGGGATCGGTTCACGCGATCATCGGGATTTGCGGCGGCGTGTTTTCCCTGATTTGTGGCGGCGGGATTATCGCTTCGATCATCGTGGCGAGTTTCTCCGGATAGGCGACAATTCGCACGCTGGTTCCGGATCCATATTCCGTGATCATGAACAGCAGGCATACAAGATTGGCCATACCGAAGAACGCGCAAGATCGGCCACAATACTTCGCGCGGTTTACCCTTTTCCAGATGCTGTTTGTGTTGACGATTATCGGAATCGTTTTGGCGATCCTGGTACCATATCTTGCCCAGGCCCGCGAAATGGCCCGTCGGGCACAGTGCCAGAACAACCTAAGGCAACTGGCTTTGGCGATGAACAATTATGAATCCGCTTTCATGAAGTTTCCGATTGGAATTCAGGTAACTCCGGGAGGGAACGAGTCGGCGACAACCCGTGGAGCCAACTGGAGCTGGTCGACTTTCATCATCCCGTACATTGAGCAATCACCCTACTATGACATTCTGGATCCGAAAAACGACAACAACTTGTCGGACAGGATGACTGCTGAATTCTTCGGCGGCAAATTGCTTCTTCAGCCAACGGTGGCGGGGCAACAAGCGGTGCTGCCAAAATCCCAGGGACTGAATGGTTCGTTCGAGGCAGTCCTGGAACTTCAGAAGCGGGGCCTGTCTGCGTTTCGTTGTCCGTCAGATTTTGCGGCAACGGGTCAAAACCGGTCTCGGCATGGAGTCACCGATTCCCGGTCGCGAATTGTTCTGTGGCCCGGCACTTCGGAAACGTTTGACTTGGGTGTTACAAACTATGTCGCCGCCAACTCTTCACGACAGTGTTATGCGTTGCAGGCGGAGGCTGCAAACGGGGAAACCCTGGCGGGGTCAATACCGTGCGAGTCGATGCATCAGTTTCGTTTATCAAGAACATGGACGTGCCGGGAAGTATTGAAGAGTACCCGGATTTTCAGAAAATGCAGTCAAACGACGAATCCAACAAGACCTGGCAGGAACAGTGGAATGAAAGCAGTGTCTGGAGGCGTTTGATTTCGGCGAACGACGGTACAGTCATAACTGAAATCGAATAAAGCTCCTCAATACTTCTTCAACTGAACCGCGGCCGGTGCCAGCATCGCGCTGCTATCGGCGACTTTCATCTGGAATCAATACCGGCTGATTCCTAAACTCGGCTCGATTCCAAGAATACGTCGCGATCTTTGCGCGTCGATCATGCCTTGCCGAGGAGCCGAGTCCCATGCCGCGCCAACGTCGCAGTCGTAAATCCAATCAAAGCGAACGCGAACAGACTGAACAACTCGAACGGGAGAGGGACGACCGTCCGGTCCGAAAACGACGCGGCAGGAGATCCGTATGGGGTCGGCGGCTAATGCTGTTGCTGGTTCTGATGCTGGTCGTGGTGGCGATTCTGCCGAACCTGATCGGCTGGACGGGAATGCACCAGCGGTTAATCGACTGGGGCGCGAAGGATTTTGCGGGGCGGATTACCGTTGAGCGAATGACGGCTGGGTGGTTTCAACCTGTGACCCTCGAAGGGATCAAGGCCAACGATAGCGCGGGCAATCCCTTGATGACTGCCGAGCGAATTACGACTTCGAACCGATTGGGAAGTTTTCTTTGGTCCAGGGAGTACGGGAGTGTCCTGATCGAACGACCGGTCATCGATGCGGTGCTGCGCGACGGCGGAAGCAACATCGAAGACGCGATCGCGAAATTCACCAGTTCGCCCGAACCCACGACGGCTACCGCGACGCTGCTTCCTAAAATGGAACTAATTGTCCGTGACGGAACGTTCAACCTTTCGACAGACAATTCGGCGATGGCCCAGACGTTGAGTGCCTTGAGCGCCGACGTCCGAACTGGTGGCGATGCAGCACTGACGGTCAACGCAACAGCACGAAATGGAATTGATCCGGCCGGCGGGACAATTGAGCTGAACCTTTTGGTGGATGCGGCCAAAACAGAACTGCTTGTCGATAACGGCCAGTTGAAAATGGTTGCCGACCGGTTTGATCTGGCGGTGCTGGGTCCGGTCCTGCAACGTGTTGCGGGAAAAAGTCAGGCGGCGGGCATGCTTTCGGGAAGAATCGAATCCAGTTTCGCCGGTGGCGGAAAAACGTTTTCTGCCAATTTTGACCAGACGACAATTCAGAACCTGAAAATCGCTGCGGTAAAGTTGATTGGCCCGGACCTGGTCGCCATCAACAATATCGTCGCGACTGGCCAGGCGGCGATGAACCCGGAAGGGGTTTCCGCCAGGTCACTCAACTTCAATACAGAAGTTGGCAATGTTCGTGCCGACGGAAACATGGCATGGACGCAGCTGACCAAAATGGTATCCGAAGGCCAGCTCGCCGCGGCACCGTTTCAGCTGGATGGATCGCTCGATATTGCCCGGCTGGCATCGATGCTGCCTGACACGCTGACTTTGCACAAAGACCTGGAGTTTGAATCGGGCGAACTCAAATTCAACATCAACAGCCGTTCTGAAAACGGCGCTCCGCGAGTTGTGGCAAATATCGACACGGTCAACCTTGCAGCGCGGCGCGAAGGCCAACGTATTGTCTGGCAACAGCCGCTGCGATTTGTTTCGTCGGTTACCCAACAAGCCGGACAGTTCCGCATCGAAGACCTGTTGTGCGAGTCGGACTTCCTGACAGTTCGTGGAAGCGGGAACCTGGGGACTGCTGCGTTTGAAATCAATGGCGACCTGAAAAAACTGATGGAACGATTGCGGCAGTTTGCAACGCTCGACGGCTGGGATTTGGCTGGAACGATTCAGGGACAGTTCACTTGCCAGGCGGAAAATGGTGAAGCGGTAGCGACCAGCGCGGCGGAGTTGCTGGGCCGCCCAATTCAAATCGCTGGCGACATGACTCTGACCAATCCTGTGATTCAGCTGCCTGGCGTGGCCGCCTGGTCCGAACCTCAAATGCGCTTGGTCTTGAACGCAACGGCTCAAACGACGGTCGATGGTGATGTTGCGATCCGTCAGGGTATTTCACAAGTGTTACTGGGTGATGACGTCGCGACACTGCGGCTGGCTGAACGGATTGCCAATATTTCCGTGCCTGGTGACCTTCAATTCGAAGCGGCCATCAAGGGTCAGCTGGCACGCTGGACTGGATTGGTGCGGAACTTTGTCGATATCGGTTCGTTCCAAACTGATGGAACCGGCACCGCGTCGGCTCTGGTTCGCGCAACGCCGCAGCTGATTACGGCGAGCGGTTTGAAGTATGACTTCAGCCAGTTCGCCTTCGATGGATACGGAATGAAGATTCGCGAAGACCAGGTCAGTGGCGAGGGTGGCATCGACTACGACTTGAAAACCGCAACTATAACTGCCAACAACCTGACGCTGGTCAGTGCTTCGGTCGCAGCATTGGCGGACAAAACGAGTATTTCCGTTGGCGATCATTTGGATGCCAAGGGGCAAATCGGTTTGCGCGGCGACGTGCATCGAATCGCAGGCTGGTTCGGATTGAGTGATCCGGAAGACACGGTGCAATACTTCGGAAATCTCGAAGGGAGTATCGGGCTCTCTTCGACGGGCGAATTCATCGACGGAAAAATACAGTGCGTGATCAATGATCTGGTCGCCGCCCGACCCGACTATGTGGCACAACAGTGGGTCGAGTTGTTGCGGGAACCCAAAGTCAACCTGGCTGGAACTGTTGGACTTGCGCAGTCATTCAACGATTTGAAATTGACGGATGTCCAGGTCCAGGGGAATGCCCTGTCGGCTCGAGTCAGCGGGCTGATTCGCGACATTGCCGGAGCGTTCAACATGGAACTGGATGGCACGTGGAGTCCCGACTGGCAAAAAGTGGATGGAATCATGGCCGCCTACACTGGCAAAATGGTGCAGCTGGTGGGCCGCGACTCGCAAGCGTTCACGGTTCGCGGTCCATTGTTCGCCCCAGTTGTGGCTGGACAGCCTGCGACGGCGTTTCTGCCGGCCTCCACCAGGATTGCGACCGAGTTGAAATGGGAAAAGGGAAATGTGTTTCTGTTGCCGGTCGGTCCCGCAAAGATTTCGGCGGGACTGGAAGGAAGCATGGCTCGCGCCGACACGGGTGAGATCGCGTTTGGTGGCGGCACGGTGACTTTGAAACCTGAAGTCGATCTGTCCAGTTCCATACCGGTTGCCAGGATTGGAGCCGGGCCGGTTGCCAGCCATGTTCAGCTGACTCCGGAGTTCTGTCGGGACTGGATGAAATACGTTGCGCCGTTGTTGGCTGATGTGACGACTGCGGAGGGAAGTTTTTCAGTCAAGACTGGCGGCGCTTCGGTTCCGCTCGACAATCCGGCCAATGTAGAGGCGACGGGGGCGGTCACGCTTCACAATGTAACTGTCGGTGCAGGTCCGCTCGCCCAGCAGTTATTGCAAACAGTCGAATCGGTTCGCACATTGTTGAAGCCGGATGCTGGTGCTGCCAAAGACCGCAGCGTCTGGATGAACCTCGGCGAGCAGGAAGTTCCGTTCGCCGTCCGTGAGGGTCGCGTGTTCCATGAGGGTTTGCAGTTGCAAGTCAAAGACATGAAGATTACAACGCGCGGCAGTGTCGGACTGGATCAATCGCTGCAGATGGTCGCCGAGATTCCGATTCACGATGATTGGCTGAACGGGCAACAATGGCTGGAAGGGCTGCGCGGTCAGAAACTGGAGATTCCGATTTCCGGGACCGTTTCCAAACCGGTTCTCGACCGGAGTGCGATTCAGAAACTGACAACGCAGTTGGTTCAACGAACGGCTCAACACGAATTGAATCGGGTCATCGGTGACCAGACTCAAAAGCTTCAGGGCAAAGCGACTGAGGAAATCAACCAGTTTCAACAAAAAGTTCAGGGTCAATTTCAGGGTGCCCAGGAAAAAGTGCAGGAGAAGCTTCAAGGCGAAGTCTTCAAGGGACTCAACAACCTGTTTGGGCCCAAAAACGGGGCTGGCAGCGGAACCGGAGGCGGAACTCCGCCGGGTGGAGGCTGATTTCCGTCAAATTCAAGGTCGATCGTTGAACGAGTCGAAATCGGCTCTTCATCTGCAAATGCGGGTTTTCACGCGGTTTGTGATGTGATTGCCGCTTGCCTACCTGTGGTTTGGTCCAATTATTCTGGTTGCTCTAACCGCCTTTTTTCGTTATCCAGAACCTCGGTATTTGTTCCCATTTACGCAAATGGCAGGGATGGTAGTCTGGAATCGACGGGGATCCGCAATAATGGCCAAAAAGGCTCAAACAGGCCCCCCACAACAGTTGGAATTCGCTCCCCGTCTTCCCGGTTTCAGTTCAGAAACTGGTGGCGTGATCAGGCGGCAAGTTCAGCCACTCTGCCAAGCGGGTCATTTTTTGATGACTCGAACCCATTTTCGAAACCGCATTTCCCCACGGGTCGCTTTTTCACAAAGGTGTCACCGACGGGAACGGAGTGCGCGCTGACCCTGCGACATCAGGCCCGAAAACCATGTCGATACAAAAATCAAAAATCTTCGTAGCCGGACACCGGGGCATGGTGGGATCGGCGATCCTTCGCGCACTCGATACAGCAGGAGTGAGAAACGTTCTGGCACGTTCACGAACGGAACTGGACCTGACCAACCAGCAACAGGTTGACGATTTTTTCGCGACCGAAAAACCCGACGTCGTTTTGTTCGCTGCCGCGCGGGTCGGCGGGATCCACGCCAATTCGACTTACCCCGCTTCGTTCGCCTATGACAACCTGATGATGGCGGCGAATTCGATTCATGCCGCATGGAAATCGAAAACGTCGCGGTTCCTTTTTTTGGGAAGCACCTGCATCTATCCGCGAAACGCGCCGCAACCGATGCCGGAAGATTGCCTGCTGACAAGCCCGCTCGAAAAAACAAACGAAGCCTACGCGCTTGCCAAAATCGCCGGCTTGAAAATATGTCAGTTTTACCGTCAGCAATATAGAGTGATGTTTCACTCGGCGATGCCAACCAACCTGTATGGGCCTGGCGACAACTACCATCCTGAGAACAGCCACGTCCTGCCGGCGATGATTCGGCGATTCGACGAGGCTCGCGAGAACAGGTTGGATGAAGTTGTGATCTGGGGAACGGGAACACCGCGGCGGGAATTTTTGCATGTCGATGATCTGGCGAGCGCGATCCTGCATTTGATTCAGCTGGACGATCCACCGGACTGGGTCAACGTCGGAACCGGGACGGACGTAATGATTCAGGAACTGGCTGAAATGGTCGCTGAAGTCACCGGATTTCAGGGCCGGATCATAAACGACACCAGCAAACCCGACGGAACACCTGTTAAACGGACAGATATTTCGCTGATCCGGTCCACGGGCTGGTCGCCAAAAATAGCACTGATTGACGGGCTGAAACGAACCTACCAGGATTACTTGCGAGAGACGAAGGAAAACTCGGTTCGATCGGTTTGATCGGCGGTTTTCGAAGCAATAATATTGTGCCTGAACCGGAAAACGGTCGGGCGTGGAAACAACGCTTCCAAACACTTGAAATAGCATGACTAAAAAGGCACTCATCACCGGCATCACTGGCCAGGACGGATCCTATCTCGCAGAATTGTTGCTGGGAAAAGGCTATCAGGTTCATGGAATTGTCCGGCGCAGCAGCACGTTCAATACGGGCCGGATCGATCACATCTATCGCGACCCGCATGACCCCAAAGCCCATTTGTTTCTGCATTATGGCGACCTGACCGATGGCCAAAACATTACCAACCTCGTGTTGGATGTTGAGCCCGATGAAATTTACAACCTCGGCGCCCAGAGCCACGTACGGGTTTCGTTTGACGCCCCGGCTTATACGCTGCAAACGGTCGGCGTCGGAGCGTTGAATGTTCTGGAAGCGGCCCGCCAGTTGAACAAGCGAAAACCGACCCGCGTCTACCAGGCGAGCAGTAGTGAAATGTTTGGCGATGTTTTTGAATCGCCCCAAACCGAGAAGACTCCGTTTTGCCCGCAGTCGCCGTACGCCTGTGCCAAGGTCTACGCTTTTCACCAGACGGTGAATTATCGCGAGGCATACAAACTGTTCGCGACGAACGGCATCTTGTTCAATCACGAATCGCCCCGTCGTGGCGAAACGTTTGTGACACGGAAAATTACCCGTGCGGCAACGCGGATCAAGTTGGGGCTCCAGGAAAAACTGTTCCTCGGTAATCTCGATGCGAAACGGGACTGGGGTTTTGCCGGTGATTATGTCGAAGGGATGTGGAAGATGCTCCAGCATCACACGCCGGACGATTTTGTTTTGGCGACCGGTGAGACGCATACGATCCGCGAATTCCTGGACTATACCTTCGAGTATCTGGAACTGGACTGGAACAAGTTCGTGGAAATTGATCCGCGATACTTCCGGCCGACCGAGGTCGATTTGTTATTGGGCGATGCGACCAGGGCCCGTACCGAATTGGGCTGGGAGCCGAAAGTAACTTGTCGCGATCTGGCACACATGATGGCCGATCACGACATGGACCTTGCGCGCCAGGAAGCGCTCGTCGCGGCACAATAGGACGACAATCCACAATCAAAAATCCACAATCGAATCGCTGCTATCTGACTCAGCCAACGTAATCTTGCATCCCAAATTAGTTGTCGTCGTAGTGGGGACCCGCCCCGAAGCCATCAAAATGGCACCGGTTGTGCGTGCCTTGCGTGAATCAAAAACGCTGAGACCGATTCTGCTTTCCACTGGACAGCATCGTGAAATGCTGGCCCAGGCCCTCGGCAGTTTCGATTTGGCTGCCGACCATGATCTAGAGTTGATGCAACCTGGTCAAACGCTGGTCGATTTGACTGCCCGCGTTTTGACTTCCGTTCACAAGTTTATTGACCAGCTCAAACCTGCTGCGGTACTGGTTCAGGGCGACACAACTTCGGTGTTGGCGGCGTCGTTGGCGGCGGCTTTTGCCGACATCCCGGTCGGGCATGTCGAAGCCGGGCTGCGAACTGGCAACATGCGGTCACCGTGGCCGGAAGAAATGAACCGGCGGCTAACCTCACCACTTTGTCGATGGGCATTTGCACCGACAAGTCTTGGTCGCGAAAACCTGTTGCGAGAACAAATTCCGGCTGAATCCTGCCACGTAACCGGCAACACAGTGATTGATGCGCTGTTGTGGATGCGGGAGCGGCTGAAACAGGCTGGCGTTTCGGCGATCGACGTTGCCAAACGCAATCGAATCTCCGATTCGTTTCGGGACAAATTCCTGACTCCGAATGGCCAGCCATTTGTACTGATTACTGGTCACCGACGTGAGTCGTTCGGCAGTGGTTTTGAGGACATTTGTAAATCACTGCTTGCGATCGCACAAAAATTTCCCGAAGTCGGATTGTTGTATCCCGTTCATATGAACCCCAATGTTCGTGAGCCGGTGGATCGATGGTTGAGAGGCCAAACTGGAATCGAACTGGTCGAGCCGGTTGGTTATCAGGATTTTGTCTGGTTGATGGATCGCTGCCGGTTTATCCTGAGCGATTCCGGTGGCGTGCAGGAAGAAGCTCCGAGCCTGGGAAAGCCCGTCCTGGTCATGCGTGAATCGACCGAACGGCCAGAAGGTGTCGATGCCGGAACGTGTCGACTGGTTGGCACCAATCCGAAAAAGATCCTCGACGAAGCCACCATTCTGCTGGGCGACCCCGAACAATACGCCCAACGAAGCCGGCTTCAAAACCCCTATGGCGACGGCCAGGCGTCCAAACGCATTCGCGAAATACTGGAACGGGATTTGGTGAAGTCTTGAAAATTCTTGTCACAGGTGCCGCGGGATTTATTGGCGGCAATTTGACCCGGCACCTGATCCGGTCTTGCAGTCATGAGGTCATCGCGGTTGACAAACTGACGTATGCCGGCAATCGCCAGTCGCTCGCTGACCTTGATGACTGCGATGGTTTTTCGTTTGTTCAGGCCGACATTTGCGACGTCGACGCAATCAGCAGATGTTTCGCCGAATCTCGACCTGATGGCATCATGCACCTGGCCGCCGAGTCGCATGTCGACCGGTCGATTGACGGCCCTGAGGCGTTTATCCAGACCAATATCGTCGGGACTTACCGATTGCTCCATGCCGCGCGGCAGTATCGGGAGACTCTGGATGGATCGCAGCGCGACGGATTTCGCTTCCTGCACATTTCCACAGATGAAGTGTTCGGTTCGCTCGGTCCGAATGATCCAGAGTTTCATGAATCGTCCCCATACGATCCACATTCGCCTTATTCGGCCAGCAAAGCCGCATCGGATCACCTCGTTCGGGCCTGGTCGGACACTTATGGATTGCCCATACTGATCACCAATTGCTCGAACAACTACGGGCCGTTCCAGTTTCCTGAAAAACTGATTCCAGTGGTGATCCTGAAAGCACTTCGCGGCCAGCCGATTCCGGTTTACGGAGCCGGTGAAAACATTCGGGACTGGTTGTACGTCGTCGATCACGCGCGGGCGTTGGAGTCGGTGTTGGTGCGGGGAACCGCCGGGGGAACTTACAACGTCGGCGGAAACAACGAACTGAAAAACATCGACCTCGTTCGGATGTTGTGCGGGTTACTGGACGAGCTTCTGCCAAGCGCGGAAAACCAGAACCTGTCCGCCGACCAAAAGGGCAAACTGAAATCGTATTCGGACCTGATCACGTTTGTGACCGACCGGCCCGGCCACGACATGCGTTATGCAATCGACGCCAGAAAGATCCAACAGCAACTTGGCTGGGAACCGCAAGAACATTCCAGCACCGGTTTTCGCAAAACCGTCCAGTGGTATCTGGAAAACGAACCGTGGTGGACCCGCATTCTGTCCGGCGACTATCGACTCGAGCGACAGGGGCTGGGATAATGAAGTCTGCGTCAGGCGACGAGTCGCGATGTGATCAGAGTCGATATTTGAATGTCAAATAAACATGCCAACTGAACCGGAAAAAACGTGGATCGCCGCGTGGAAGCTGGCGGGACCAAACCTGCAGGAAATTCAGGATGAGGAACTGCGCCAAAGAAGCAACAAGGGTGTTCGTTCTGTCGCTGGATACACGGTTTTTGAACCTGCGCCACACTTGAACGGGATGGTTACCATGCAGGCCTGGTTACAGCGATTTCAAATCTTGTTGAACCTGAAAGCCGAAAATCCGACGGGCAGCCAGAACGAAGCAGGTGACCCGGTTGGATAACTTCGATTTTTCGCGGCTGGTCGCAGCAGCGATTCGGATTCAAAACTTCTGGAATCGCGAAGGAATCAGCTACTGTTTTATTGGAGGTCTTGCTGTCCAGTATTGGGGCGAAGTGAGAATGACCCAAGACGTGGATGCAACCGTCGCAACCGGCTTTGGCAACGAAGTTGCAATGATCAAAAAAGAACTGCGGATGCTTTGCGATCTGAAAGAAGAACCTGAAATCGTTGAGCAGCTCCTGGCGATGCGTGACAAAGTCGCAAAGAAACCCAAATAGACGTTCATTTTTCCGCTGTAACCATCATCTGCATTGAATTGAAATCCGTTATGACCCTTCCATTTTTCAACCTGCCGACTGCGGAAAAACCATGAAAGGCATTATTCTCGCTGGCGGCTCGGGCACGAGGCTTTATCCAGCCACCCAGTCGATTAGCAAACAGCTGTTGCCGGTTTATGACAAACCGATGATTTACTATCCGCTGTCCGTGCTGATGCTGGCCGGAATTCGGGAAACACTGATCATTTCGACTCCCCGCGACCTGCCGTTGTTTCGCAGTCAACTGGGAGACGGCAACCAGTTTGGAATTCGGCTGGAATATGCCGAGCAGCCTCGCCCCGAGGGACTGGCCCAGGCGTTCATGATTGCAAAGAAATTTATCAACGGCGGGCCGTCGGCCCTGATTCTGGGTGACAACCTGTTCTATGGACAGGGCTTCACCCCCAAACTGAAAGTTGCATCCAGTCGCACATCGGGTGCCACCGTGTTTGGATATCAGGTGAAGGATCCGGAACGCTTTGGAGTCGTCGAAATCAATTCCGAAGGCCGGGCGGTTTCGATCGAAGAAAAACCTTCCCGCCCCAGATCAAACTACGCAGTAACGGGACTCTATTTCTATGACAACGAAGTGGTTTCCATTGCAGAAAACGTCAAACCATCCGCTCGCGGTGAACTGGAAATCACTTCGGTGAATCAGGAATATTTGCAACGCGGAAAACTGCACGTGGAAATTCTCGGTCGGGGACACACCTGGCTGGACACAGGCACTCATGAAACTCTCCTGGAAGCTTCCCAGTTCGTTCACACGGTCGAACGCCATCAGGGATTCAAGATCGCCTGCCTCGAAGAAATCGCCCTGGGCAAAGGCTGGCTGACTGCTGACCAGGTTCGAAGCTCTGCTGAATCGTACCGGGGGAATAGCTACGGAACCTATCTGATGTCCCTGATCAACGAAACCGCATGACCCGAAAAACCATCCATGTTACAAAACCATCGCTGCCACCACTGGAAGAGTTTGTCCAGTACCTTGAGCAAATCTGGGAAAGCCGGTTACTGACAAATTGTGGACCGCTGCACGAAGAACTGGAAGCCGCGCTGTGCAGTTACCTGAAGGTTCCGTTCGTTTCACTCTTCAACAATGCCACGGTCGGGTTGATCACCGCACTTCAGGCGATGGAACTGACGGGTGAAGTCATCACGACTCCGTTCAGTTTCGTTGCGACCACCGACGCAATCGTCTGGAACCGGCTGGATCCGGTTTTCGTGGACATTGATCCGACCAGCCTGAATCTTGACCCGGCAAAGATTGAAGCAGCCATTACCCCGCGAACCACGGCGATTCTGCCTGTCCATTGCTACGGAAATCCATGTGATGTGGACGCGATTGATGCCATTGCAAAACGCCACAAACTGAAAGTGCTCTATGATGCCGCCCATGCATTTGGAGTCAATTGTCATTGTGGAAGCGTTTTGAAACATGGCGACCTTTCGGTCCTCAGTTTCCACGCCACCAAGGCCTTTAACACTTTCGAAGGCGGAGCCATCATTTCGCCCACCGCCGCGGTCAAGAAAAAAATTGACCAGTTGCGAAATTTCGGAATCGTCAACGAAACAAGCGTCAACGCTGTTGGCATGAACGGGAAAATGAGCGAGATCAACGCGGCGATGGGGCTGGTTCAATTGCGGCACATCGACCGGTTCGTGGCCGCTCGAAAACAGGTCGATGCCGAGTATCGAAAACAACTCAAAAATGTGTGGGGCATCCGGTGTCTGGATGGTGTCGCCGGTGAATCGTCGAACTATTCCTACTTCCCGATTCTGGTCGAAGCTGATTATCCCGACAGCCGCGACGGGCTGTATGAGCGCCTGAAATCGGCCGGCTTTTTCGCACGCCGCTATTTTCATCCGTTGATTTCCGAGTTTCCGGTTTTCAACAACTTGCCGTCGGCCAGCAGCGAAAACCTGCCAACTGCGACGATTGCATCGCGACAGATTTTGTGTTTGCCGCTGTACCACGATCTGGACTTGTCAGTTGTCTGTGAAATCGCGCGTCTGATTGGAAATTGTTAGAACGTGAAAGTCCGTCCGGAAACTGGTTGCCGAGAAGTGTCGATTTGAAACTCGCCATCATGCAACCTTATTTCCTGCCCTACATCGGCTATTTCCAGCTGATCGCTGCGGTCGACAGGTTTATCGTTTACGACAACATCAAATATACGAAAAAAGGATGGATTAATCGCAATCGAATGTTGTTGAACGGTACCGATGCAATGTTTTCACTGCCGTTGCAGTCCGGTTCCGACTCGATGCCTGTTTGCGAGCGGGAACTCGCGCCCGATTTCAAACGGGAAAAACTGGTTAACCAGTTGCAGGGAGCCTATCGTCGTGCGCCGTTTTTCTCCGGCACGATGCCTTTGCTGGAGCAAATCATCCGGTTCACCGACGAAAACCTGTTTCGGTACATCCACCATTCGATTTGTCAGATTTGCAAACACCTGGAAATCAATACCGGGATCGTCGTTTCGTCCTCGATGCCGATCGACCATGAATTAAAGGGACAGGACAAAGTGCTCGCGCTTTGCGTGGCCAGCCAGGCTTCAACCTACATCAACGCCATTGGCGGAACGGAACTCTATTCCAGGGAGACTTTTTCGGAACAGCGTGTTGCGCTGCAGTTCATCAAGTCAAAACCGTTCGAGTATCCGCAATTCGACAATCCTTTTGTTCCGTGGCTTTCCATTGTTGATGTGCTGATGTTTAACGAACTGGGTACAGTTCAGGATCGTGTTTTTTCCGGTTTTGAGCTTGTCTGAAGAATGTTTTCCTGGAGAAAATTAGGCAAGGTCTTTACGCCCCAGGAGGTCAGTGGGCGCAGCTGGCTAAAAGAATTTGCCCAGGCACCGGCGACGCTGATCCATGATGATTTTGTGCGGGTCTATTTTTCCTGCCGCCCGCCGGCCGATGAAAACGGGCAGTATGTTAGCTACTCGGCCTTTGTCGATCTTGACCGAAGCGATCTTTTCAAGGTGATTCAAGTTAGCCAAAAACCGATTCTGGAACTTGGCGGACTGGGAACGTTTGACGAGTTCGGTACATATCCGGTTACTGTAATTCGCGATGGCGATTTGGTCCGGGCGTGGTATGCCGGGTGGACAAGATGCGAATCGGTTCCATTCAATGTCGGAATCGGAACCGCGACCAGTCGCGACGGAGGTGAATCGTTTGTCAGGGAAGGGGCCGGACCGTGCCTGCCTTACACCCCCGACGAACCGTTTGTCCTGAGCGGTCCGAAAATCCGGCGCTTTCATGACCAATGGTATTTGTGGTACATCGCCGGGCGCAACTGGAAAATGGTTGATGGCCGCGCGGAACCGGTCTACAAAATCCGGATGGCAAATTCCGACGATGGTTTGCGATGGAACAAGGTTGGCAAGGACCTGATTGAGAGCCGCCTGGAAGCGGACGAGGCGCAGGCCAGCCCGGATGTTTTCTTTGCCAACGGAAAATATCACATGTTCTTTTGTTACCGCTACAGCAGTCACTATCGCGGTAAGGCAAATGGCTACCGGATCGGATACGCCTCCAGTACCAACCTGATCGACTGGGTCCGCGATGATTCCAAAGCGGGCATCGATGTTTCGGAAGAGGGCTGGGATGCGGAAATGATCAGCTACCCGCATGTTTTCGCCCTGGACGGTCAAACCTGGTTGGCGTACCTCGGCGACCAGGTTGGGCGTTTTGGTTTTGGTCTGGCCTTGCTGGAAGGAAAACTCCAGTAGAGACCATGGTACCCATGAAATGGAAAAAGCTGGGGCGGGTTTTCAATCCCGTCGAGCATCACTTGCCGAATGATTGCGTTCAATTTGCACAATCGCCTCAGGCTCTGGTGTTCGACGATTTTGTGCGAGTCTATTTTTCGACCCGGTCGGTGGATCCGAAGAACGGAAAGTTTCTCAGTCACATTGCGTTTGTCGAACTCAGTAAGGACCTGCGCAAAATCAGCCGGGTTTCCGACAAGACGGTGATTCCACTGGGCGGGCTTGGCTGTTTTGACGAACATGGCATTTTTCCGATCAACGTCTTGCGTCATGGCGATTTGATTTACGCCTATACCTGTGGCTGGAATCGACGGGTTTCGGTTTCGGTTGATACCGCGATCGGATTGGCAATCAGCCGCGACGACGGACTGACTTTTCAAAGAACCGGTGACGGTCCGGTTCTGGGCCCGTCGCTGCACGAGCCGTGTCTGGTTGGTGACGGATTTGTTGCCATAGTCAACGGTCTGTTTCACATGTGGTACATCTTTGGAACCGGCTGGAAACGGTTTTCCAACGATGCACCTCCCGACCGGATTTACAAAATCGCCCACGCCACTTCGTCCAACGGGGTCGACTGGATCAAGGAAGAAGGGCGTTGCATTATTCCCGACCGCCTGGGTCAGCAGGAGTGTCAAGCTCTCCCTTCGGTAATTGAAATCGATGGTCGGCATCACATGTTTTTCTGTTATCGACACGCGACGGATTTCCGCAGCAACCCGGATCGTGGCTATCGTGTGGGACACGCCTGGACGGATGATTTGCAGAACTGGACCCGGGACGACGGGAATCCACGACTGGATGTGTCACCCGGGGACTGGGATGCCGAAATGCTATGTTATCCGCATGTGTTTCGATGTGACGAGCGGGTTTATCTGCTTTACAACGGCAGTGAATTTGGGCGTTTTGGTTTCGGGGCGGCGGAGCTGGAGTGGTAGAACCAACCATCGAGTGGAAAACCAGCAGCGCGTCTGCTGAAGAAATCACCCGGCATCTGATTTCGTGCGATGCCAATTTTGTTCCGCCACTTTCCAGTCGTGTGGTGATGCCAGCTTACGTCCGGAAAATTGTTGACTTTGCCACCCGATTCGAAGCGTGGGCCGGAAACACGCTGGTTGGAATGGTCGCTGTCTACTGCAATGACCCGGCTCGACGAGTGGCGCACGTCACCAGCGTCAGTGTTCTGGCCGAATACAACGGATTGGGAATCGCCCGAAACCTGATGCGGCGATGCATTCTTCACGCAACCACTCATGGGATGGGTGAAATCAGCCTGCAAGTCGATCGTGAAAATCTTGCAGCAATTGGACTGTATGAAAAACTGGGATTTGTTGCGCTGGTTTCACCGGTATCGAGTGAAAACAACAATATCGACATGGGCCTGGAACTGAGGGGGGGAAACAAAGGATGACAACTGAACGGGACTACAACGCCGAACTTCGGGACACGAGCGACCACAAATACGCCTACGGTTTTGATTTCGACGTCATGCACCCTTACATGATTCGGTCTTTTGAACCGTTTTTGAACAAGGGAAGTTTGCTGGAACTGGGCAGCTTCAAAGGAGATTTTACCCGGCGACTGCTGCCCTTCTCGGACGACATCACTTGCGTCGAAGCGTCCGACCAGGCGATCGAAGAAGCAAAAAAAGAGTTTGGCGACCGGGTCAAATTTCTCAATGGACTTTTCGAAACGATTTCTTTGCCGAGACGCTATGACAACATCATTCTGACTCATGTGCTGGAACATCTGGATGATCCAGTGCTGGTTATGAAACGGATCAACGACGAGTGGCTGGCCGACGGCGGACGGTTTTTCCTGGTTTGTCCCAATGCCAATGCTCCGTCGCGGCAGATTGCGGTGAAGATGGGACTGGTCAGTCACAACTCGTCGATCACCCCAGCCGAAGAAAAACACGGACATCGCATAACTTATTCGCTGGACACGCTGGAACGAGACGCGGTCGCTGCGGGATTGAACGTGGTTCACCGCTCGGGAATATTTTTCAAGGCTCTGGCGAACTTCCAGTGGGACCGGTTGCTGCAAACCGACATCATTTCGCCGGAGTATCTCGAAGGTTGCTACAAACTCGGACAACAATATCCTGATCTCTGTTCCAGCATTTTTTTGATGTGCGAAAAAGGCGGGAAAAAGCCCGTCGGGCGATAACTTTGTCGTTAAAGAAAAACATACTCGCAAACTACGTTAGCCAGATCTACGTTGCGATGATTGGTGTGGTGATGGTCCCGGTTTACATCAGCTACATGGGGGCCGAAGCGTATGGGCTGGTCGGGTTTTTCTCGATGCTACAGGCTTCGTTCATGTTGCTCGATCTTGGACTGACGCCGACGGTCGCGCGGGAAGCCGCCCGATTCGAGGGAGGGTCAACTGACGATTTGAGCTATCGCAAGCTGATGCGGGCTTTTGAAATTGTGTTCGCGATCGTTGGGGTTTTCGGAGCAGTCGTGTTGGTTGGCGCTTCTGGTTTTGTGGCAAGTCGCTGGTTGAAGGCTTCCGAGTTGCCGACTGCTGAAATCTTGACGTCTGTGCAGTTGATGGGTGTATGTGTCGCGCTTCGCTGGATGTGTGGACTTTATCGGGGTGTGATTACAGGATCGGAGCGGCTGGTTTGGCTGGGCGTGTTTGGATCGGTCTTGGCAACACTTCGATTTGTCGGCGTGTTGCCGTTGTTCATTTTCGTTGGCGTGACGCCCACTCTGTTTTTCAGTTTCCAGTTTGGCCTGGCTATTGTCGAACTGGTTTGTCTCAAGCTTTACAGCTATCAACTTATGCCGGCGATCAAAGAACGGCAAACTATTGGATGGGGGATCAAACCCCTGAAACCGGTGCTTGGATTTTCGATGAGCGTGGCTTTCACGAGTATCCTGTGGGTATTGGTAACACAAACGGACAAGATATTGTTGTCGGCCATGTTGCCGCTGAAAGAATATGGCTATTTTTCCCTGGCGGTACTTGGTGCGAATGCGATCGCGATGGCCAGCGGCCCAGTCCGGGGTGCACTGATGCCGAGGATGACCAAACTGACCGCGCAGGGGGACATGCCCGGCATGGAACTGGTTTATCACAAGGCTACTCAATTGCTTTCGATTATCACCATTCCGGCAACTCTGGTTTTGGCATTTTTTGCGGAACCGGTTCTTTGGATGTGGACTGGTGATCGGGAAATTGCCGAAATAGCAGCACCCGTATTGATGTTGTATGCAATCGGAAACGGATTGTCGGCAATCGCCAGCGTCGCCTATTGTCTACAATATTCGCATGGCAATCTGCGATTGCATGTTGTCGAAACCTTACTGTTTGTGGTCCTGTTTTTGCCTGCGTTAATGTTGTCGGTCGGAGAATTCGGACTGGACGGAGCGGGATATGCCTGGGCCGGTACGATGGCCGTTTTTTTTGTCTTTTGGCTGCCGATCATCCATCGACGATTTCTGAAAAGTACGCATTTCAACTGGTTGGTCCTGGATATCGGTCCGGCATTTGTTACCAGCTTTGTCATTGCGGTTTTGGCGTATTGTGTGATGCGATGGACTGATTGGCCGATCGAACGGTTACCGATTGCCGGAATCGTGGCTGGAATTGGCCTGGTGACTCTCGCAGCGGGTGCGATCAGCACGCCGCTGGGGCGCGAGTTCGTTGGCGATCAAATCAGGATGCGTTTTGGCAACCGGTTGGGAACTTCCGGATCCGTCAAGTAATTACGAGCCAGCAAACAAGGGAAACAATGGGAGCAGTAAATTGACAACAGGATTGGAAATAATAGCAAGAACAGGATCTGGTTTGAGTCATTCTGCCAGGGACAATTGGTTGTCCAGCCTGAATTGGCAAATGGATTTTTGTCAGGATTCCCGCGAACGAACGCGGACCGATTCCGAATTCGAATGGAAGTGGCTGGAACAATCCAAAAAACAGGGCCTGGTCGCAACGGCCAGGAGCATTCTCGCAAAAGTGGTCAAACCGCCGGCAAGTGGTGACACTTCACTGGTAACCCAGGAGTGGGTTAACAAGAATGTCGTGTCGCTTTGGGAATCGCGAAATCTGCTGGCCGACGATCTTAGCAAGTTGTTGTTCGACAGCGTGCTTGTTTTGAGATGTTCCAGTTACGGACAATACTATTTTCCACGCATTGATTTTGAGAATTTTGTCACAATTGAAAGTGAAGTACCATTTCAGTCGGATGACCTGCCGACGGACTACCTTGGATTGCCGTTGCGGGTGTTCAAGCTGAAACTGGAACATGCACACGAGATCCCGTCCTTGACGATACTTTCAACGCGGGTGCAGATTGATCTGTTTAACAGTTACCGGCAATACTGTGTCCAGCGAAATTCGATTGATGTAACTCCGGCGGCGGGTGACGTAGTACTGGATTGCGGAGCCTGTATTGGGGAAATTTCATCACTGTTTGCCGGGCTCGTTGGAGTACGGGGCCAGGTCCACCTGTTTGATCCGGTGCCGCTCCACGCCCGTTATTGCGAGTTGCAGGCTTCGATGAACCCCGCCATCGCAAAAATTCTGAAAATCAATATCCTCGCGGTTGGCGAAAACACGCACCAGGCAGAAGGGGTGCAAAAAGACGCGACGTCAATATCTCCAGCGAATGTGTCGGCGGATTCCTTTCCCACGACGTCGCTGGACGATTATGTATCTGCAAATAACCTGGACCAGGTTGATTTCATCAAGATGGATATTGAAGGGGCCGAAATGGCCGCAATCGCCGGTGCCCAAAATACAATCCGCAACCTCAAACCCCGGCTGGCCATTTCGAGTTATCACAAGCCCGCTGATTTGTGGGAAATCCCGCACCGAATCAAGGAACTGAACGGAGATTATCAATTGTTTTTTGGGCATCACAGCCCGATCAATTGGGAGTCGGTACATTATGCGGTATGAGAGTCAAGATCGCAAATCGCCAACTCGCTAGTGCTTTGTGACAGCCTGGAATTAGGGTTGAGTGTAGTGGGGGTTGGT